>VXPN01000330.1 GCA_009839535.1 Boseongicola sp. SB0662_bin_57
GACCGGCACCGTGCTTCGCGATTTCACCCTTGAACGACGGCCCATCCTCGCCATGGCCTTCCATGGCGAAACAGGGAAACTGGCGGTCAGCGACGGGCATGGGTACATCTCGGTGATTTCCACCGAATCCTGGCGCATCGAACGCGACTTCCACGCGACCCGAAGAGGGCCGGTCTGGGCGCTTGCGTTTTCGCCCGATGGATCCGTCATCTGGGCCGGTGGGCTTGACAGCGTCGTCTATGGCTGGCCGATCGAGCTGCTGGACCGTTTCGAGCCGTCCATGGGCACGTCGCACAGCTTCCTGAAAGACCCCGGATCGATGTCGAACGGCGAGCGTCAGTTCATGCGCAAGTGCTCGATCTGCCACGCACTCGATGCTGGCAATTCGCGCAAGGCGGGGCCGAACCTGAACGGTGTCTTCGGCCGTCTCGCCGGAACGGTTCCAGGGTACCGGTATTCCGACACACTTGACGGATCGGACATCGTCTGGAACGAGGAATCAATCGATGCCCTTTTCGATCTCGGCCCAGACAATTACATTCCGGGATCAAAGATGCCGATGCAGCAGATCGCTGCGCCGGAGGACCGCCGCGACCTGATAGACTTCCTGAGGGTGGCAACTGGGAATGGGAATTGAAACATGAAGTCCATGTGGGCAGGCTTGGCGGGTGTTGTCGTGATCACCGTCGTTGCATACTTCGTTCTCGGGGAACTGGGTTTCTCCTCGGCGGAGCGCGGATCAGGAAACGCGGTTCGGCTCGAGACGTCGAACTGACCGGCGTTGGCCGTGCGGGAACGAACGATTTCCGGATTCGCAGCGCCCCGGCGTTCCCGAGTGCCGCCAATTCTCTTTCTGGCGATCGCCCTTGCATTCGCCGGCGTCGGCGCAACCGGTGCTGTCTCGCCGGAGACCATGAATTCCGTGGTCTCGGTCCTGCCGCAATGGCCCGGGCGCCCGCAGGGCGGAACTGGAAGCCCTCCGGGCGCAAGCCCCGAGGGCAGCGGCGTTGCCCTTCGCCCGGACGTCATCGCAACGGCATGGCACATCGTTGAGCCAGCCGAGCGAATCGAGGTTCGCCTTGCCGACGGCCGCGTGCTTCCGGCCAGCCTGATCGGCCGGGATCCCCTCAGCGACATCGCCCTCTTGAGTGTCGACACAAGTCTCCCACCGTTCGATCTGGCGTCCGATCCTGCGCTCGCCGACCCGGTCTGTTCCATCGGCAATTCCTTCGGCCTCGGACTTTCCGTAACCTGTGGCGTCGTCTCCGCCGTCCAGGTCTCGAATGCCGGATTCAATGCGGTCGAGGATTTCGTCCAGACCGATGCGGCAATCAATCCCGGTGCATCCGGCGGCGCGCTCGTCGACCGGCAGGGCCGGCTCGTCGGCATGGTCTCCGCCATTTTCGCGTCGAAGGGCGACACCAGCACCGGTGTCGGGTTTGCCGTGTCCGCCGAGCTTCTGCGGCGCGTGACCCAAGCCCTGCTCGCCGACGGCAAGGCAAGCTATCCATCGCCGGGCTGGCGGCTCGCCGTGCCCGGACGGGACAAGCTGACAGGCCTGGCCGCGCCGGTCGTTACCGCCCTCCACGTCGGCGGCCCGGCACAAGAGGCGGGCGTTTGGAAGGGCGATCTCGTCATTGCCATCGGCGCACGGCGCACACGGAGCCCGCGCGACGCCGTATCGGCCCTTGCCGTCCTGCCCGAAAGCGCCCGAACCGTCGAACTGACGATCGTGCGCGGCAATACCGAACTGAAAATGGCACTGCCGCTGCGGCCAGGAGCAGACGTCGAAAGCGGCGCCGTGCCGCAACAGGCCGACAGTGGAGACTGCCTGCACCCGCCGGCAGTCTGCATCATGCGCCAGGCGGTTTTTCCGGTATCCAGTTTCGATCCGGCGGCCAGCGCAACCAGGATCGCTCCAACGTTGCTGGTCACCAATCGTCATGTCGTGGGCGACCGGACGGACGCGGTGGTGCATACGCCTGACGGTCCGCGCGACGCGGAGGTCATCGCATCGGACTATCTTGGCGACCTGGTGCTGTTGGGCATCGACGGCTTGCCCGAAGACGGGCATGTGCCGACCCTGGATGACGGCGCCGTCGGAACGGCGCAACTCTACGTGGTCGGCGCCGATGTCAACCGCCAGGAAGTGCGGGCCCTTGACCCCGGAACGTTGATCGCCGAACCCGCTGAAGGTGCCGAGCTCGGCCGCATCCATGTCACCGCACGAATGCAGCCAGGCTTCAGTGGCGGAGCCTTGGTGGACGAGAGCGGCAATCTCGTGGGCATTGCCGTTGGCGGCGGGGAAGGACGCTACGAGGCAATCCCTCTGGCGCAGGTCGCCAGGCTGCTCGATGGACGCAACAGCGACGCAGCCTCGGAGCTGACGGAGTGGCTTGGTCGGGCTTTTGCCAAGTGTGCGGACCAGATCGATGCCGCCGAAAGCGGCGCCAAGGTCGAGCCGCAAGCAGTTGTGGACATATGCTCGACGGCGTTCAATCAGGGTCAGCTCCTCGAAGCCGGCAGAATGCTTGCCAGATCAGGGGCGCTTGACGGCGCGGCAGCGCTCCACGGACAGGCCGTTCGTCAGACACCGAACTCGATCAACGCGCGCCTGTCGCTGTTGGCATCCATGCAGCTGGCCGC
>VXPN01000185.1 GCA_009839535.1 Boseongicola sp. SB0662_bin_57
TTTGGGGATTATATACTTGCCTAACCATCATTCGCCCGCTAGTTTCAGGGGCGCGGGAACTGTGATTCCCGCGCCCCTCTAGCTAGAAAGGAGGTGAGAACCCATGAATGTTCCGCGACCCCCAAGTCCCGGTTTGCTCCAACGCATAAGGAGAGGGTGATGGGCGGGACACCTGCCTTCAGGTGGAAGGTAGCAGGAACCGGCATCAACTTTCAAGGCTCGGTTCCGAGACAGGCACGCGGCACGGCATGACAGGACTTGCCGTGCCGCTCTCATCGTCCGGCATCTTCTTGTTCCAGAGGGCGCGTGCCACGTCTTGCGGCGTCGCGCCAGCATAGCGCGGGTTCAGGACTTCAGGCTCCCGCTTGGGTTCAGTGCTCATTTCCAGTCTCCCCGAATTTCCGTTTCAGCCAATCCATCACGGCCCGCTGATCGTCAACAGACGCACGGCGCACCTGAGACATGAGCCAGGTCCAGCTAGGCGGTTCCTGGACGATGTTCTTTGCGCCCTGGTTGCAGACACTGCACAAGGCCCGAAGGTTTGACAGTTCGTCCGAACCCCCATGATCCCGGTCCACTATGTGCCCGACATGGAGCCGCGCCTTGCGGCCATTGTCGGTCGTTTCTCCTGCGCCGATCCCGCACATCTGGCATGTGTAGCCGTTGCGCTCAAGAACCTGCGCGCGAATGCGGCCTGACAGGTTCGGCGCGAACCGGTAAAGGCGATGTTCCGGCAGGGCTTCAAGCACGTATTGTCCGGGCTTCAAGTCCGCGCGGTCATTGTGCGAGCTGATCGGCCAACCTTCTTGTCTCAATTCCCGCAAGCGTCGCGCCCACTCCGTGACATGTGGTCCGACAGCCTCCTGTATCTGCTTGGCCGTGACGACCTCACCCACACGCGGCTTCAAGAAGCGTCGAATCCTCTCTTTCGACCCGATCTTGGCCATGCCGTTTCCTCCGCAGGTGAGCCATCAGTTGCCGCCCGACGTATTCCGCATAGGCGGGAGGAATGGCCTCGTTGATCTCGCGCTTGGTCATCCAGTCTATGCCCATGGCGTCACGTGCCGCCGCGATCGTGCAGTTGCCGCCGCCGTTGACGGAAACGAAGTCCGTCCATTCGCAAGTCTTTCCGTAGTGCGACTTGCGCTTGTCGAACGTGTGGCACTTGGGGTGTTCCGTGTGCGAAATGTGCGGCGGTTGCTCAATCGGGAAGTTGGACTCGAACAGTCGATGCCGAATGACGCGAAGGCCGGGAAACATCGTGCCGCAAAGCAGGACCGGATCGCGCAACGGCGACCCTTCCACGTTCTCGATCACCCACGGCTTTCCGGTGGCTTGCAGCATGGCTCGGGTCGCGTCCACCAGATCGGGCCAGTCGTCGGCATTGCCGTTGCGCTTGGCCAGATCCGAATAATGCTGACACGGCGGAGAAGCGTGGATTGCGTCAAATCGGGCCATGAAGTCCGGATTCAATGCCAAGGCGTCAGTCTGGACGAATGCAAACGGGTAATTTGGCTGCGGCTCCATATCAACGCCGGTGACGGCAAATCCCGCTCTGTCATACCCGACTGCTGCGCCACCAGCGCAGCAGAACAGGTCAAGCAACTTCGGGCGGCGACTCACGACACCAAGTCACGATACATGAGCCGCTTGCCCACCATGAGGGCAACGACTGTGTGCATTTGTGACATGGTGTCTTGCTCCCTGATGTTGTGGCGCCCCGCAAACTCGGCAACGTAGCGGTGCAGGTGCTGCGGGCTGATATGATGATACACGCCGTTGTAGGCTCGCTTGAGCATGGCCCAGAACGACTCCATTCCGTTCGTGTGCGCTTGCTCGCGGACATACTCGGAAACCGAGTGGTTGACCCATTCGTGATCGCGGTCAATGCCCTTGTAGGCAGCGGCCTCGTCCGAATAGACCTTCGCGTCTGGTGCCGTGTGGCCTTCCACGAAGCCTTGCAGCGTCGGCGCGTCGGTCGAAGTGACAACCTTGGCGGCGACGTGGTTGGTGTCGCGGTCCTTGATGCCGACGACGACGGTCTTGCCACTTGGTCCGCGACCGATGCCAGCTTCCTTCCGTGCCTTCCGCTGCTTGTTCGACATGTTCTTGACCTTGCCGCCCACGTAGGTCTCATCCACTTCAACCGGACCCTCGAACAGTTCCTTGGCTTCCCCGGCCCACGCCTCGCGGATGCGCTGGAGCATGAACCACGCCGTCTTTTGAGTGACGTCGATGTCCCGGTGCAGCTTCATGCTGGACACGCCTTTCAGCGAAGTCATTTCCAGATAGATGGCAAAGACCCACTTGCGCAGGGGAATGCGGGAATGCTCCATGACGGAGCCTTGGCGAACGGAGAAGAATGACCGGCAGTCGCGGCAACGGAACGGCATGGGCTTGCGGTTCTCCTTGCGCATGGTGTTGAAACTGCCGCAGTGCGGGCAATGCCTGTCGCCTTCGTTCGGCCAGCGCACATCCTCGAACCACTTGGCCGCAGATTCCTCGTTGGGGAACATGTCGGCCAGTTGCATGATGCTGATGCCTTCGCGATAGTGCTTGCCGGGTGCCTTGTGCGCCATGGGATTCTCCTTCTGCGAATCACTCTAGCGATTTTCGCATGGTTAGGCAAGTATATAATCCCC
>VXPN01000511.1 GCA_009839535.1 Boseongicola sp. SB0662_bin_57
ACCGCACGCCGGGGTCGAGGGCCACGACGGAGCGGACCTGGATTTCGTCCTGCCCCACCGTGACGATTCGCTTTTGAGCGCAGATGAACCATTGCCCCCGCTCGATCACGATGGTTGTCAGCTTCCTCCACGCCTCTTCAGGCATGGGTTCCGCCAGGTCGAGGTTCCGGTCGACGAACGCGCCTGACAGCTTCTGGACCGTCATGCGCTGTCGCACGTCCTTGCGGCTGCGAAAGCGAAGTTGGGACTTCCGGCCTTCCTTCCGCTTGCGAATGACGGCGTCCCGTGTCCTGAAGGCTGCGTTGACCGCCTCGTCGCAGTCGGCGGAGCGGAACGTGCCGCCGCGCTCGTGGACCTCGGACCGCACGAAGTCGCGGATCGTGGCGCGAAGCGCGGTCCGCTTCAGGTCCGGCCCCTTCGGGTCAACGAGACCCTCGTCGGCCTCCCGGAAGCAGGCGACGGCAAGGTTGCAGGCGCGGCTCTGCTGGCGGACCATCTCATGCAGCAGGTCCGGGTTCTTCGGGTAGGCCCTGATCTTCCTCGTGCCCTTGACCAGGACGCTTGCCGTGACGGGAGTTGCAGAAGGAAGCGAGATCCGCAGCGAGACGGCGGACGCCGGACCGGACGGAATGATCGTCCTCTTCCAGAACCCCGACGCCTCCTCCCTGAAGTTCGATGACGTGCCTGACGGTCGGGCAGCCGGACCGGGCGACGCGGTCCGGTGCGGCAGCCACCACTTGGACTCCATCTTCGCGCAGCGCGCGTTCCAGCAGGGCGACAGGGCCTCGTCGCCTGCGATCGCCACCGGGTCCAGCGCCACGGGCAGCATGCCCGTCCCGAGGCCGTCGAAGCGTTGCCCGTCCTCGGGCATCGGGCGAAGACCGCCGTGTTGCGCTGCCGGCACGGCAATGGAGGCCGGTGCCGGGTTCGACCGGAACCCGGGCCCCGCAATGTCCTTCGGGTGTCCGCTCAAATCGTTGATATCGCCCTCCCTCGATCCAGCGCCGGACGGTCTGTGAAGTTACCTTTTCGCGTCTTGCGATGCGTGTCGTTGTCATCCACATACCGGAACCTACTGGATGTTCCTGTATTGTTCAAGGACGAATGCGCGAAATGTTCCGTTCGTTGCGAATTTCTACGGCAGCCGATTCAGTGCGTCCGTCAGGGCGTTCCGATCCCGGTGGCGCGCGGATTCCGAAACTGGCCCATTGTCATCGAACCGTCTCCTTCGCCGGGCCCATGCGTGCAGCAGTCGGTACCATGCAGCTCTGCACACGATGCGTGCCTGCATGGGCGCAGCCTCTGGCAGGCTTTCCTACGACCCGCAGCTTGGTTCAGAGCGCCGAAAAGCCCGCATCGAGCGCCGCCAGAATGACCTGCACGTCCCCGGATGTCAGCACCAGGGGCGGGGACATCAAAAGGTTCGGTCCGGAGGCTCGAACCATTGCGCCGTTTTCGTAAGTCGCCTTCTGCACCTTGAGCGGCATGTCCATGTCTGCGGTCTTGGTCGCGCGGTCCGAAACGCATTCGATGGCAAGCATCAGCCCGTGGCCGCCCCGGACGTCACCGATCTGCTCATGCTTGTCCTTGAGGGCCAGCAGGCCGTCAAAGAGCTCGGCGCCCCGTGCCGCTGCGCTTTCGATCACGTTGAGACGCTTTGTCTCGGCCAGGCAGGCGAGCGCTGCGGCCGCCCCGACCGGATGGCCCGAATAGGTGTAGCCATGGCCGATGAAGGCGTTGGGTGACTTGTCGTTCTCGAAGATGTCCGCCATCCCTTCGCCGATCATCACCGCACCAAACGGAAAGTAGCCGTTGGTGATCGCCTTGGCGGTGGTCATCATGTCGGGACGGACGCCCCAAAGCCGCGCGCCGGACCACGCGCCCGTGCGGCCGTAGCCGGTGATCACCTCGTCGGAGATCAGGAGTATGCCATGGCGGTGGCAGATCTCGCGCACCATCGGCATGAACGAGGCATGCGGCGGGATCACGCCGCCCGCGCCCAGAATCGGCTCCATGATGAAGGCGGCAATGGTGCCCGCGCCCTGGAACGCGATTTCGTCTTCGAGCGCTGCCGCGCACAGGCTGGCCAGCCTTTCCGGATCGCTTTCGTCGAAGGGGTTGCGGTAGGTGTAGGGAGCCGGAATGTGGTGGCAGCCAGGCAGCAGGGGCTCGTAGTTCGTCCGGAAGTTCGCGTTTCCGTTGACGCTGGCGCCGCCCATGTGCGTGCCGTGGTAACCCTTCTTCAGGCTCAGGAACTTCACCCGGCCAGCCTCTCCCCTTATCTTGTGATATTGTCGTGCAAGGCGAAGGGCGGTCTCGACGCTGTCCGAACCGCCGCTGGTGAAGAATGCGCGAGCCATGCCGTCCGGGCCGAAGAAGTCGGCCAGTTCATGCGCCAGTTCGATGATCTTGTCGTTCGTGGTGCCGCGAAACGCCGAATAGTAGGGCAGCGTGCCAAGCTGGCCTGCAATCGCCTGCTTCACGGGTTCGCAGGAGTATCCCAGGTTGACGTTCCAGAGGCCGCCCACGGCATCCACCGTCTCGTGGCCGTCGATGTCGCGAATGCGCGTTCCCGTCGCGCCAGTGACGATGACCGGCGGGCTCTCGATGCAGTCCGTCGGGCTGGCCATCGGGTGCC
>VXPN01000133.1 GCA_009839535.1 Boseongicola sp. SB0662_bin_57
TTCCCGACTGGGTGCTGCGGGACGTGAAGCTTGATTCCGACTACGTGACCCGGCCACTGACCGAGAAGGGCATCACAAGGAGGCTTTATGCAGCCACGCGAGACACGGACACCGGCCAGCCGTTCATGGCGTACCTGCTGCGCCTGGCGCGCACGGAACCGCTGAAGCCTCGGCGCAAGTCGGCCTGATCCTGCGCAGACTGACCTCAACAAGCGCGGGGCACATCATGTCTCGAAGGACGCTCTCCGGATCGGGCGTCAACGATGTGACGGCTGTCGTTCTGATGGCCGCGCACTTTGAGATGCCAGTTTGCCCGCATGGTGGCGGCAAAGGTCTGTGCAACCCGATCCGGCGCTTTGCACTTTGGGACCGGGCGATGGCGTTGGCGACATGCGGTGAAAGCACCTTTGAGCATATCGATTTTTCTTGCAGGCCGAAGCCTGGAGTTCCCAATTTGATGCGAAAGATGGCCAGTACAAAAGATGGCCAGTACATTTGTCCCGAAGGTCCAGGATGGAGCTTGGAGGCGAACGACGACCCTGCAGAGCGGCACATGTGTCCCGATGGCCAGGTTTGGCACGATCGCCTCGGTCCGGCAGGACCAGCGTCTGAGACCTGAACTCGCGCCGTTCTGGCCTGGCTGAAGATCAATAGTCAGGGTTGGCGAACCAAGGCGCGTAGACTCGTTGCACGGTTGGTCTTTGCGCCACAACGCTCGCGACACGATTTACGTTTGGAAATTCTTCGATTGATGGATGCCCTTTGGCCGGGCGCAGCCACGTTGTCAGCATGAACAGGTAGATGTCGGCGGCGCTGAAGCGATCGCCCAGCACCCATTCCTTGTGGCCGATCTGCTGGTCGACCACTGACCAGGTCTCTCGCAATCGTCGGTTGCCTCGTTGCTGCGCGCATGGTTCTCCTTGGGGAGAATTGGCAAATCGGTCGGGATAGTAGGTGAGCTGAAACGCGTTCTGCACCGAGTTGGAGAAATAGACGAGCGTCTGGAGATAGAGCGCCCGTGTCGGCCCGTCTGTCGCGGGTGCAAGACGAGATTCCGGGTGGCGGTCACACAGGAAGATCGTTATCGCGGCGCATTCGTACATGGCGCCTGAATCCCACAACAGCACCGGAACCCAGCCATTTGGGTTGATCTTCATTTGCTCGCGTGGCCGTTGCTCACCCTGCACGATCGACGTTTCGAGAAGCTCGTACGGAGCGCCGATTTCGTCAAGGATGACCCGGACGCCCATAGAGGCGCTCTTGAGCGCGTAGTAAAGCTTGTACATCGCGATGGCCCTGCGTGGATTCAGACGAGTTGCGCCGCTTGGCAAGCATTCTCGAATCAAGTCACCGGATCAAGCCTTGGTGAAGCAAGGATCGACAGCTCCCGGTCTCCGCATCGGTTCCCTTGGCAACCATGCGCTGCCTGGCAGACCGATTTGAAAGGCACGCATGTGTCAGCGAGCCCGCGTGATTGCCGTCGTCACGAGATCGCTGATCTCGGCGACAGAGGCTCGCCTTGGGTTGGTGGACGCGGCGCTGTCTTGAATGGCTTTCCGGGCGATCCTGCCTGCGCAATCCCTTGGAACGCCAATTTCACCTAGCGACCTGGGTATTTCGATCTCGTCCAGCATCGATTCGACAGCGCGGACAAATCCTTCGACGGTTCGGTCCTCAATGTCCATCGCCTTGGCCATTCGGATCACCTTGGCGTCCAGGCCAGGCAAGTTGAACCGTAACACGACCGGCAAGAGTATCGCATTGGTCAGGCCGTGCTGGGTGTCGTATTCCGCACCGACCATATGTGAGATTGCATGCACGAGACCCAGCCCTTTGAGAAAGGAAACTCCGGCAAGGCAAGACCCGACAAGCATTCCGCTGCGCGCTTCAAGATTGTTTGGTTCACGGACAGCGACGGGAAGGAATTTCGCCACCAGCGACAAGCCTTCAAGCGCGGCTCCGTCGCATAGTGGATGGAATCCAGGCACGAGAAGGGCCTCCATCGCGTGGGTCATGGCGTCCGCCCCGGTCCAGGCCGTCAGGTTCGGAGGCAAGCCAAGCGTCAATTTCGGATCGAGCAGGGCCAAAGCCGGCTTGCATTTCGGGTGCCATATGCAGAATTTCATTCCCTTCTCGACATGGGTCACCATCGCCGTGCTCTCAGTTTCTGCGCCAGTACCCGCGGTAGTGGGGATGGTGATCAAGGCCGGGAATTCTGGCACAGCATCAGGTACGGGCCTTCCATGCTCGAACGCCCAGAGATCCACGCCGCTCTTCACCGTCAGGCAGATGGCTTTCCCGCCGTCCATCGCGCTTCTGCCTCCGATGGCGACAATGCCGTCATGGCCGCCAGCGACAAATGCTGCGCAACCGGCTCCGATCTCATCATCACGCGGATTTGGCGAAATGTCCCGGAACAGGCCCGATCTCAATCCCGATTGTGCCAGGTACGTTTGCAACTGCCCAACAAACGGCAGGTCATGGCTACCCCTGTCGGTAACAATCAAGGGCCTCTTGATGCCTATGCTGCAGCATCTGCCCCCGATTTCCGCCAAGCGGCCGGGACCAAAGGCGATGGGCACTGGAATCGTCCAATCCTGAGGCTTGAGAATCTCGGACCTGGCCATG
>VXPN01000282.1 GCA_009839535.1 Boseongicola sp. SB0662_bin_57
GACACCCTTGACCCCGCTTCTGGGCGCTAGTACGCACTGCTGCACGTGGCGATTTGTTCACCGGATTGCGGGCCACGAAAAAGACTCCGCTAAAGAGGTCTGGGACGTTCACGCCCTTGACGCTCATGCAGTCCGGACCGGGATTGAACAGGAGGCGTCGCCATTACCGAAGATTGGAAAAAGCGCACGCAGCTCGTGCACGGAGGAATCCGACGAAGCCAGTACGGGGAAGTCGCCGAACCGATTTTCCTCACCCAGGGCTTTGTCTACGAGAGTGCCGAACAGGCTGCCCAGCGATTCGAGGAGGCCGGCGAGGACGAATTCATCTATTCGCGCTACGGGAACCCGACGGTGCGGATGTTCGAGGAGCGGATTGCGGCGATCGAAGGTGCCGAGGACGCGTTTGCCACGGCTTCGGGCATGGCGGCGGTCTATGCATCCCTGGCCTCGATGCTGAAGGCGGGCGATCATGTGGTCTCGGCCCGCGCATTGTTCGGATCATGCCTCTATGTCCTGGAGGAGGTCCTTCAGCGCTTCGGCGTTGACGTCACCTTCGTGGACGGCACCAGCCTGGACGCGTGGCGGGCGGCAGTGAGGCCGGATACCAAGGCCGTGTTTCTGGAAAGCATTTCCAATCCGACGCTTGAAGTGATCGACATCAAGGCGGTGGCCGCGATCGCACATGACGTGGGGGCAACGGTGATCGTTGACAACGTGTTCTCGACTCCCGTTCTGAGCCGGGTGCTGGAACTCGGGGCGGACGTCGTCGTCTACTCCGCGACCAAGCATATCGACGGGCAGGGCCGGGTTCTGGGCGGTGTCGTGCTGGGAACAAGGGACTATGTCCGCAAGACGCTGGAACCCTTCCTGAAGCATACCGGCGGCGCAATGAGCCCGTTCACCGCATGGTTGCTGCTGAAAGGCATGGAGACGCTGGACCTTCGTGTCAGGGCGCAGGCGGAGTGCGCACGGAAGGTGGCCGAGGCGTTCGAAGGTCACGCGCGGCTCGAAAGGGTCATCTATCCGGGGCTGACGTCTCATCCGCAGCACGAAACCGCGATGGCGCAAATGGACCAGGGCGGGACGGTCGCGACCTTCGTGCTCAAGGGAGGGCAGGAAGCCGCGTTCAGGTTCCTCAACGCGCTCCAGATATTCATCATCTCGAACAACCTGGGGGATGCAAAGTCGATCGTGACGCATCCGACAACCACGACTCATCAGCGACTGACCGACGAGCAGCGGGATGAACTGGGCATTTTGCCGGGGCTCGTGCGACTGTCCATGGGACTGGAAGATGTTGATGACCTGATCGGCGACATCCGGCAGGCGCTCGAGGCCGCATGATGCTGAGCCTGGACAGGCGTGGCTTGCCGACCCGCATGCCCGTCGGACCGAACCTGCGGGACCGGCTCGGGGCGCAATGAGGTCGAAACCGGTTCTCATCCTTCAACTGCGGCCGGAGGACGAGGCGTCGGACGGCGAATTCCGCGCGTTCATCGAGAAGGGTCGCCTGAATGAAGCGGAGGTTCGCCGTCACAGGATGGAGGCGGGTCCGTTGCCGGAGGGATTCTCGCTCGACGACTATTCGGCCGTCATTGTCGGTGGCGGCCCTGGTTGCGTGAGCGACGATCCGGCTGCGCGCGATCCGGTCGAGGCGCGGGCGGAAGCGGAGCTCCTGGCATTGATGCCCGAGATCCTTGCGCGGGACATGCCTTTTCTCGGGTGCTGCTACGGGATTGGACTGCTGGCGCACCACCTTGGAGCGCGGGTTTCGAAGGAGCGGTATTCGGAGGTGGTGTCGGCCGTGCCGTGCGACTTGACCGAGGCGGGACAGGCGGACCCGTTGCTGGCCGGGCTGCCACTCAGGTTCAACGCCCTGGTTGGCCACAAGGAAGCGGTTCAGGAACTGCCGGACGGCGCGGTGCATCTCGTGTTCTCGGAGACCTGCCCCTTCCAGATGATCCGGGCCGGCGAGAACGTCTATGCCACGCAGTTTCATCCGGAAGCGGACGGGCAGGTCTTTGCGGACCGCATCCGAATCTACCGCGAATTCGGATATTTCCCGCCCGAAGAGGCCGCAGCCCTGACGGAAGCATGCCTGGCTGCGCAAGTGACGGAGCCCGAGCGCATCCTGAAGCGATTCGTGGCGCGTTACGCGACGACGGGACGGTCGTGCAGCACGCATGGAGACGGGAACGGGGCAGGATTGCCTGCGAGCGACGTCCAGACGCCCTCTGCAGGCGGCAGGGCGGGGGCGAAATAGGCACCCGTGCTCTTCGAACCAGGCATTCGACCGATTGAGCAAGCCGAAATTCGCTGCAGCCCGTTCCGGTCGATGCCCTGGTTCATTCGGACCCAATGCTTCATGTCTTGAGACGCCGCCCGACGTTCAGGGCCGCCCGGCCCCCGCAGATGCGTGGCGTGCGGCACCTGGTCCGGCACGCCTGACACCCAGGATTCCGGATGCCATCGGGCGGCGCGCCAACTTGAACTGCATCATGCAAGGCTCCTTGGCTGCCGGTCGCGGTGACTGTCGTGCAGCGCTGCGAGTGCCGCTCCGCAGTTGACTTGGGCCGGTCCCGGGGCCAAGGCTCGCGGCATGGTTGATTTCAGGCCCATCGGATACG
>VXPN01000305.1 GCA_009839535.1 Boseongicola sp. SB0662_bin_57
GTGTCCGCCTTGTATGCGTCGAAGGCCGCGTTGCCGCTGGACTTCATGGCGGCGCGAATGCTGCCGCATTTCTTGCGTTTTTTGTCGAACATGCCCTTGCTCCAGATCATGTAGGCCAAGAGTGCCAGGCCGATTGGCCAGAAGAAGATGAAGCCGAGGATCATCGCTGCGATCCAGGCTCCCTTGCCACGCTCGTCCATCCACCGCTCGAAACGGCTGAACCAGCTTGTGAAGCCGGAAGTGGTGGCATTGAGTGTCGCGTTTGTCATCCCTTGTGCTCCTTGGGTTTGCATATGTGAATGTCTTTCACATCATCGATATCGTGCGCGCGCCGCGAAGTTCAAGGCAGAATGTGACCTATTTTAACATTATTTGCATAACTTGCTGAAAAGACGGCAAACAATTTTGTTCAAGCGGCATGTCATGACGCGAATCTCGCGGTTGTGCCGTGTACGGAATTAAACCGGACTCAGAGTCCTTATTCCGGCCCTTTCCGGGCTGAGTCCTCAATCCGTTGCGGGCTGTGGCGGCCCGGATCATGGCCCGAGCCGAGCCAAACAGTGCCGGGATCGCTTCGCTCAAATGTCGATTGAAAGTCCGTTCAACGACGCCTAATCAAGCGTGGAAGCCGCCCAAAAACGTCACGCCCGGCGTCTGTGCGGAACGCGGCCCTCCGAAACGGTCGCCGAGGCCGAGCGGCAGCCGTCGCACAAACGGTGGCCGTCATGCTCCGACTTGAACGGGGCGCGGCACGTCAGGCAGTCGCGCCAGCGCGCCGCAACAGCCGTCGCCGGCAACGCGTCGCCATCCTCGCCAAGGCCGGCCAGAACGCCCGCAACCGGGATCGCCGCGCCCTGCGTCGCCGCCAGCATCGACGCCAGAAGCCGAACCGACTTCGCAAGGCACGAAATCGACGCCGCGTCAGGCGACCGGCCCGGTCGCCAATCGGCGTCCGGCTTCTGGCCGGTCAGCTCCTCCAGGATCACCCGGCAGTCGCAATGATGCGAAGAAGGACCGCGACGCGCGGCTCGCGCCGAAACGTCCGCGCGATCCGCCAGAGCCGCAACCCGCGTCATCACCGGAACAAGATCACGAGCCGCCATGCCGTCAGTGCCGAAGCTGAGGATGCGCGGCCAGGCAACGGCCGCAGTTGTCCGGGCCGCCCTGGCGTCTGAAACGGTCGCCGCACATGCCGCAAACACGCTCGCCGTCCCGTTCGGCAGAACGGCAGTACGCGCACTCAATGCCGCCGTCGGCCACCCGCTGCATCCAGCGGCCGCACCGTCCGCACTCGCCCCTGTCCTGAAACCCGTCGCCGTCCGCTGCCATGAAAGTCCCTTGTCGCCGGATGATGCCCGCACCGCAAAGGTGAAACCGAACCTCAAGCAGGGACAATGCGGCACGGGCAGGCGCACCATACCGCGCGGCCGGCGACGCCGCAATAATCGACTTGCACTCCGCCCGGAACTGCCGGATGGTGGTGGCGCGGATCGCGGCAAGGCGACCCGCGCCGGACGCATCCGAATGGCACTCGGATACGACCCGGAAACAACCTAGTGCTTTAGGGAGTCTCCGATGGGACCACTACCACCAAACGAATCCGTTTCTCAAGACCCGGTGCGCGCCGCCGCCCGGCGGGCGCACAGTGCCTGGGCGTTCGCGCTCGGCATCCAGAACGTCCAGGACCGCGAACTGACCGCCGCCGAAATCCAGGGCATGGGATACGACCTTGACATGTGCGTCCGTGGTATCGCCGCGTTGCTGAACGAGCTTGTGTCAGACATGGATTTTGAGGTCGAGCAACGTCAGCACGACTGCCTCTGCAGCGTGACCATGCTTGCGAAGCTGGTGCGCCCGACCGCGACCGGCCTTGCTGAGTTTGCCGACTCCTTGGCGCGCCATCTGAAAGATGACGAGCCGCCGGTGCCCGGACCAGGGCTGGACGGCAACGCGACCCATGCCGCCAAGAATGGCGGCAAGGGCGCGGCGAAGTCCTGATCGCAACAGGCCGGGCGTCGCGACGCCCGGCCTCTCTTGTCATGGCGACCAACCGAAAAGACGCGAAGGGCGGCAAGTGGCGCAGGGCGCGCAGGCGCGCGATCCGCCGGGCCGGAAACCGCTGCGAGCGGTGCGGCGCACCCCCCCCGCTCCAGGTTCATCACAAGACCCCGCTGAGCGAGGGCGGCCACCCGCGCGACCCAGAAAATCTTCAAGCTCTCTGCCCGTCATGCCACGGGACCTTCCACCAATGAAATGCGGCATGGCGGAACGCGCCTCAACTTCAATTCGACAAAACGAACATTCCATGATACGGTGACTTCGTGATTGACCGAACCGAATCGCTGCCAGACATCCCGGAGCCGTCCGATGACGGATGGCTCACCGTCGCCGAGGCCGCCGAGGCCACGGGCACGACAGTCCGAAACATGAGCCGCGAAGCTCGCCGCGCCCACGAGGAAGGCAGGCCCTGGCGCGGCGTTCTCATGGAGGTCCGCGTCGTGAAAGGGCGCGGGCGGTCAGCCAAGAACTACGAGATCAAGGCGTCCAGCCTTCCGCCCGGAGACATCGTCCGGCTTCCGGTCGTGAAGGCGAAGCCGGCAGCGGCCGCCCGCACGAAGGGCGAGATGGCGATGGACCGCCATGACCTCATCCGCCCGGCGCTCCAGTGCCGGCCCGGATCGAGGGAGCGCCGCATTGCGGTCGACGCTGCGGCGCGGGCGGCGGGCGTTCGAGTCGGCACGGTCTATGACTGGATCAACGCATACGAGGCCGAGGGTCTGGCCGCGCACGTGCGAACGGAACGCAACGACAAGCGCAAGAAGCGGACCTATCTTTCGCGGGCGTTCGACGAGGCGCTCCGCCCGCTCGTCGGCGATGCGGGGCTGGCCGAGATGGAAGCCGTGATGCGCCGCCACTTCAACTCCCTCTGGGCCAGCGCCGGAACGGACGTGGGCTGGAGGCACATCCAGAGGCTCGGGTCGCTTGAGGCGATGAACCTTGCCAACAACGCCGGCCTGGCTGACACCGGGACGCTGAAACGCATATGCGATCTGCCGCGCGACTTCGTGAGGAAGGACTGGCGGAAGTTCCGCGCCGTCGCGCTTCACGACCAGGACCGCAAGCGCCACGAGGACCGGAACAAGGGAGGCATCCGGCGAACGCGCTTCACGCGGAAGCCGATGGAAGTCGTCTTTGCGGACGTTCACCATCTCGACCTCTACGCCGAGAGGCAGGACGGCTCGCTTTTCACGCCCAAGCTGATCGCGTTCGAGGATTGGGCCACCGACCGGATGTTTGTCTACGTGGCGCTCCTGCCAAAGGGCCAGAGCGTCCGCATGGAGCACGTCGCGGCCGCGCTTGTCGCCATGATGCTCGACCCGCACTGGGGCGCGCCCGAACGGCTCTACATCGACAACGGCGGGGAGTTCAACGTCGCCGACATGATCGAGCCGCTGATGAAGCTCGTGAGGCAGGTCAGGGAGATCGGCGAGGAGCCGGCCCTTGCCGAGGCGCTGCGGGATGACAGGTCCGTCATCCGGGCGCGGCCCTACAACGCCCGCGCAAAGTCCATCGAAGGCGGGTTCAAGAGCCTTGAAATCGTGCTGAGCAACCTGCCTGGCCACATAGGCGGAAACCGCATGGACGCGAAGACCCCGAACGTCAGCCGCGCGCCCGTGCCGTATCCGTACAGGAACGACCTGCTGCTCAGCCACATCCAGACGTGCGTTGCCTTCCGCAACACCGCCAAGCGCACGAGCGGGGAGATGAAGGGCCTTTCGCCGGCCGACCTTTACGAGGCGCACGTGGCGGAAGGCTGGCAGCCGGTCAAGGTCGTCAAGCCGGACATCCTCGCCGCGTTCGGACGCCCGGACACGCGCATATGGCGCGACGGCGGGTTCATGCACGACGGAAGGTTCCACCGCGCGCCCGGCCTTGGCTGGATCGCAAGCGGCACCCGGATCGGAATATGGAAGCCGCTGTTTTCGGGGTTCGACGGCATCGCGGTCACGAATGACGATGGCATGCCGTGCGCCGTGGCATTCCCCGACGAGCCGTTCGACGTCCTGGACGTGGCCGGCGCGGAGGAAAGCGGCCGTCGCGCGAAGGAGTCCCGCGAAGGCATCCGGACTGCGCGCGCGGAGGCGGACGAACTGGACATGCTCGATCTGCTGGAGCGCCTCGTCGCGAAGGAAGGCAACGCCACGACGCCGGAGCCCATCGGCCCGGTCAGGCTGAAGGACGGCGCGGAGATCGTCGGCAAGGCGATGCTCACGACGCCGAAGCAGCGCAAGGCCGACAACGCGCGTCGACGCAGGGACGAGGCCGAGAGGACCCGCCACCTGCGCGCCAGTCGCATGAACGCAGTTGAAGCTCAAAAGGCTCAGGACGATGACGGGGCCGCAACCGGGAGGGAGTGATGACAGACAGTGACAAGGTGCTGGACCTTGAGGCCGAACGGGCCAAGAGGGAGGAAAAACGACGGCAGGTGTGCCTCACGGACTCCGTCGTGCTCATGCAGGGCGAAATCCGGATGGCGCGGAGCATGGCCGGCTTGGGCGGCCACAAGACGGCAACGCTTAACGTCGGCATCTTCGGGCCGGCCGGATGCGGCAAGAGCACGTTCCTCAACTCGTACGCCGCCGGCAATCCGGCCGCGCTTCATTTCACGGCGTTCAAGGGCACCGCCCGGCAGGTCCTGGGCAAGATCCGAGACGCGATCAAGGACAAGCGACAGAGCGAAGGCCACCATTGGACCTATTCTGCCACGCCCGCGCACCCCGACAACAGGGAGCCGAACGAGCACGAAAACGGGCGCGCGCTCGCCGCGTTCTTCAAGAGATGGGACTGCATGCTTCTGGTCGACGAGGCGCAGCTGCTCAGGGATGACGTTCTGGACTGCCTGCGCTCAATTGCCGACCGCAGCGGCGTCCCGATGGCGTTCGCCTTCAACGAGGAGACGTACGAGGCTTTCCGCAAGCGCCCCACGGTGGGGCAGTTCACCGGCCGCCTGACAATGCCCGTCCGCATCACCGAAATCGACATGCATGACGACGCGGCGAAGTTCGCCGGGTTTCTCGGCGTCCAGGGAAGCGAGGCGATTGAGCTGCTGGCGAAGGAAGCGGTGTCGCGCGGCGGCCTGCGGTTCGTGAGGCAGCTTGTGGACCGCATCGAGATGAGGGGCCAGCGGCTTTCCCTGGAAAACGTCACCGCCGAGTCGGACGTGATGAGGTTCTGGGAATGAATATCACGAAAAAACAGGTGGCCATGCTGCGCACCGCGCAGCGCAAGGTCGGGATGGAGGACGCGGACTATCGCGCCATGCTCCAGCGGATCGCGGGCGTCCGGTCGACGAAGGACGTGCACCGCGACGACTTCAAGACGCTGCTGGGCGAGTTCGAGACGAAGGGCTTCACGCGCCGCGATCCGAAAGGCCGCGAGCGTCCGCGCGCCAGGCAACTCGGATGGCGCGCGGGCCGGGCGTCGCCGGACCAGGTGACCTACATCCGCGACCTCTGGAGTTCCTTCACGGACGGCGAGGGCGACGACCGGAGCCTTGGCAAGTGGCTTGAACGGACGTTCGGAGTTTCGGACGTGGCCTTTGTCGGGTATGGTCAGGGCCAGAAGGTCATTGCGGCGCTGCGGGCGATGCTCGCCCGCAAGGGCGGCGGCCAGGCCGCATGATGACGGGAGAGGCAGGATGCTGACAGCGCAGGCACTGTTGAAGGCAGTCGAGCACGAGGCCGTCCCCGGCGAGGCGTCGCAGATGCTGGATGGTGCCGGAGTGCGGCGGTCGCAGCTTTCGGATCTGCGCAGTGGAAAGGTTCCGCAGCTGGACAACGCGTCGCGCCTCGCAGGCGCGTTCGGCCTTGACGTCACGCTGCGCCGGAAGGGCGAGAAGGTGGACCGGCACGCGCTGTTCCTGGCGATGCATGCCGTGCTCGACGAGCACGGCCCAATCGAGAAGCTCACGCCTGAAGTGATGCATGATCTTGTCGGCTGCTACGAGGTTTTCGCGCCGATGTTCCATCCGGTCGTGGCAAGCAAGGAGCTGGCCGATTCGTGGTTTCCAAAGATGGTCACCCTGATGCAGGCGGCGCGAATGGGCATGAGCCACGAACTTGTCAAGGCCGCGTCCGCAGCCGGCCAGTTGCCGGCGACCGAACCCACGCCGGCGGAACTTGGCTTGCTTCGGCGATACCTCCTGATCTTTGCCCGGGACTTCCTCGCGCAACAGGACCCCGACGCCGTGAAAGGCATTGAAGCCGACCAAGCCGCCGAGACCATCCGCGACATGGTGGCCTACATGGAGTTCTGGGCCGAGGAGCACGGCCTGCCCGAAAAGGAGCGGCGCGAATTCCGCGAGGTCGCCGACAGCTGCCTGGCCGACGTGGCAATCGCCACCCGCAAGGGCGGCGTAAGGAAGGGCGCATGACGATGCACGACACGGCCCGCTTCCCGAACGTCGAGCGCCCGCGCCGGGGCTTCGCCTGCTACGAGTGCGGCAAGCCCAACGGGCGGGTGCCTGACGTGCCGCACAAGTGGTGGGTCTTTGACGGGGAAGGCTACCCGGTGGACCTCTGCAAGGGATGTTACGACGCAATCGCTCAGGGAGAGGCGGCATGACGGAAACCGCAAACGAACTGGCCGACATCGCGAAGACGCTTGAGGACAGGTGGCGGCATCACGCCGGATCTTCGGTGCAAAGCTATCTTGAAGGCTCCATGGTGCTGGCCGATGCCAAGGGGAAGCTCCGCCACGGCAGATGGCTTCCCTGGCTGGAACGGATAGGCATGAACGAGCGCGCGGCCTCGCGCCGGATGAAGGTCGTGCAGGACCCGAACATCCGGCGCGTGCTGCAAGGGGCAAATCGGACACGCTTGTCCGATTTGCCCACGTCGCAGGCGGCGCTGCTTGCGTTATGCGGCCACGACCGCGAGACGTTCGACGGGCTGGTCGACGGCGGCGTGGTGCGCCCGGACGCGACCGCCCGCGAGATCAAGGCCGCGCTCGCGCCGGACGGGCAGGACGCGCGCCCGGTGACGCTTGAGGACATAGCGGGAGCCGGACCCTACGGCGCGATCCTCGCGGACCCGCCCTGGCTTTTCGAGCGCTGCGGCAGAGCCTGCGATTGCCGGCCCTTCGAGCGGCCCTGGCCGGACATGACGCTCGACGAGCTGAAGGCCCTGCCCGTGGGCGACATGGCGGCGCGCGACTGCGCCCTGTTCCTCTGGACGGAAAGCGAGCGGGTCCTGGACGCGTTCGCGCTGATCGACGCATGGGGCTTCGACTATCGCACGACCGCCTTCGAGTACTGGAAGGAAGGCGAGCCGGAGCCGGCATGCTGGACCCGCAGGGAGACGGCAACCTGCTTGCTCGGCATCCGTGGCAGGCCGCGACGCATGGACAAGGGCGTGCCGAGCGCCATCATTGCACCGCGCGAGCCGCACGGCGGCAAGCCGGTCGAGTGCAACGCGCGGATCGAGCGGCTTGTACCCGGCCCTTACCTGGAGCTTTTCGCGCCGGACGAGCGGCGCGGCTGGGCGGCCTGGGCACCCTGAAACAAGAGAGGCGGAAACGATGACAAAGGCACTTGACGGCTGGTTTGACGTGGCCCGGCCGGGCACGTTCACCGACGCGCGGGGCAAGGAGGTCGAGCTGACGGAGGCCTGGCTGCGGCGGCTCGCCGCCGCCTACGACCCGGACGAACCCGCGCCCGTGGTGGTCGGGCACCCGCCCTTGGACGCGCCGGCCTACGGGTGGATCAAAGGCCTGCGCATGTCCGGCGACAGACTCCAGGCAAAGGTCTTCAAGGTCATGCCGGAATTCCGCGTGGCGGTGGAGGCGGGCCGGTACGCCGGGCGGTCGCTCGCGATCCTGGGCGACAGGATCAGGCATCTGGGCTTCCTGGGCGGCCGCGCGCCGGCCATACCCGGCCTCAAGCCCGCGCAGTTCGCCGCGCCGGAGACGGGCGTGACGATGCTTTGCGCGCCGACCCTCGACCGCGAGGTGATAGCGAGCCGCGCCGTCGCGGATGGCGCGTCCAAATTCACGACGATGACGCTCCTGCAATTCGCCGGCGGCGTGGCGTTTGACGACACCGAAATTGGCCGCGAACTCAAGGCGGTCGACGCGATGGTAAAGCGCATTCATGAAAAGATGAACGCGGCCCTTGCCGAGGATCTGGCCTACAGGGCGCGGCGGCTTGCGGAGTGGTCGGGGCGCGAAGCGGCCGACAACTCGAAAATGGCAGTCCAGTATCTCACGGACGCGGACAAGGCCATGAAGGCGATCCGCGCGCTGGCCAACACGGGAAACGGGACGGCGGCCCAGAAGGTTGTCGACGAACTCGACGGACACGTGTGGGGCTGGAGCATTCTAACCGGAGAAATGGACACGCCCTACAAGGGCAAGAACTGGGTTCCCACATACAAAGACGCCGCGCTGGGGTCAGGTGCGACCTTCGCGGAGATCGTCTGGCGCGACAGGCGCGGTGCGGGCCGCCACGACCTGGCCGGGCCGGACGGCAACGGCCGGGACGTTTCGGACCAAGCGATTGCCAATCACGCGACCATGTTGATCAGAAAGGCCTTGCCCCTTTCCGTCGAGCTGACTCCCGCGCAGGCGGTCGACATTGCGCGCTTCGAGTTCGGCGTTGCGCCGCTGCCGGACCAGATGCGCAACCTCTCCGTCATGCTCGCCGCGCGCGAAGCGCAGGCCGATGCGGCCGAAAGGGGCGAGACCCTCGACGCCCGCCAAGCGGTCGCCGTTTTTGCGTCGAGCGACGCTTCCGGCGACGGCAGGCCTTCCAACCAGGCAATCGCCCACGAGGCGCGGCGACTGATACATCTCGCCGAACGCAAAGGCAGCAAGCTGGCAACGCCCGTGGCGGTGGACATGGCGCGGGCAAGGCACGGCCTGGGCCGGGACGATCCGCCGCGCCCGGCGACGCCGGATGAGGAAACGCGCCGTGCCGAGCTGGCGGAAAGGCGCCGTGCCGAGGCCGCCGGGCCGTCGAGCGAGGCAATCGCCCGCGAGGCTGCCGAGCTTGTCGCCGAGGCTTTCGCTGCCGGCGTGGCGCTGTCGACGCCGGCAGCGGTCGACCGGGTGCGCGCCCGGCACGGGCTTCCGGCCTGACACCGTGCGGATCCGGCGCAAATCCGGCCTGAATCGCCCGTCCGCGCGCATTGCGCCGGACGCGACGGGCCGAACTTCGCCGTTAAACGGGGTTAGCGCGAAAATTAAACGGGGTCAGGGCTTCCCGCGAGCAACACGGCACCGGACTCCAGTGGCCTCTCAGCGGCGCGTACAGCGCCTCTCAGGGCCATGCCCGAAAGTGGCCCCTGCGCCCCACTTTGCCGAGATCCGAAGGGAGACCGGAAATGCCTGACCTGAACGTCGCCCTGCGGATCCGCGCGGACCTCCAGAACGCCATCCGGCAAGTCGACGCCTTCGAGAAGGAACTGCGGCAGACGGCCCTGGCCGGCCGCCAGGCCGGCCAGGGCACGCGCCAGGCGGCCGCGCAGATCGAACGGGCGGGCCGCGCGGCGGAACGCTCCTCGCGCGGCTTCTCCCGGCTGCAGGGCGCGGTCGCCGGCATCGGCTTCGCGCTGATCGCCCGCGAGGCCACCCAGGCGATCCGCGGTTTGGCCGAGACGGGCGTTGCCTTCGAGCGGCTTGAGCAGCGTTTCACGTTCGCGGCCGGATCGGTTGCCGACGGCGCACGGGAAATGATGTTCGCCCGCGAGGAAGCCGAGAGGCTGGGCCTGGGCTTCCGGGCGGCGTCCGACGGCTTCACGTCGCTGGCGGCCGCCGCGCGCGGCACCGCGCTCCAAGGGCAGGCGACCCGCGAGATATTCACGTCGATTGCCGAAGCGTCGACCGTGCTTCAGCTGAGCGCCGAGCAGACCAACGGCGCGTTGGTTGCCATCGAGCAGATCATATCCAAGGGCCGCGTGAGCGCCGAGGAGCTGAGGCAGCAGCTGGGCGAGCGCTTGCCGGGCGCATTTCAGATCGCGGCCCGCGCGATGGGCGTCACGACCGCCGAACTGGACGAGATGCTTGAGCAGGGGGAGCTTCTGAGCGAAGACTTCCTGCCACGCTTCGCGGCGGGGCTTCGCCGGACCTTCGCGGACCAGGTGCCGGACGCCGCAAGGCAGGCGCAACAGTCCTTCAACCGCCTTGGAAACGAGATTGACCTGCTGAGCGCGTCCGTTGCCGACTCGACCGTGCTTCCCTTCCTCAAGTCGATTGCGGACGAGCTGGCGAACGTGCTGAGCCGCTTCACGGACGTCAACGACGCGGCCGCCGGCGTCCGCTCACGGCTGCGAGCGGAGGGCGCGCAGGGCGGCCGCGCACCCGTCTCGCCCGGAGACGCGGCCGGGCCCGTCGTGACGGCGGACAGCGCGGCCCAGATCCGCGAGGTGCTCGCCCGGCTCCAGAGGGACAGGGCTGCACTTGCGGCCGACATCGAGGCCAGCCCAAGGCGCGGTGCCCGCGTCGATCCCAGGACCGCGCAGCTTCGCGCGCTTGACAGCCAGATCGCGCCGCTTCAGGCGAAGCTGGAGGAACTGTCCGCGACCGCGCAGCAAGCGGCCGACAAGACGCAGAGAGCGTTCGAGGCGGCGGCGGGACCGCTTCGCATCGACGTGATCCCTCCGGACCTGGAAGCAATCGAGAAGGGCCTGCAAGAACTCGTGGACCTTGATGACGAGGCGCTGGCGCGGTTCCGGCGCAACACGCTTTCCAGGGCGGACCTCGTCAAGCTGGATGGCGTGGATCGCATCAACGAGGCCAACCGGATTGCCAAGGAGCTGCTGGCCGCCGCCAACGGCAACGCCGCCGAGGAAGAGCGGATCCTGAAGCAGACCGCAGCCACGCGCAAGCAGATCGAGCGCGACGTTGCCATTGAGGTCCGCAGGATCAAGGACGAGGAAAACGCGAAGGCGGCACGGTCCGCCGAAACCGCCAGGCGGAGGCAGGAGAGCGAGGCCGAACGCCAGGCCCGCGCGGCCGACCGCCTGAGCGAACGCCAGCAGCGGGCCGGCCTCGCAGCCGTCGAGGCAATCCAGGACGCGAGGCTCGACCTCCTGAGGGGAGAGGAAGCGGACTACGAGCGCGCGATCCTTGCCATCGACCGCTGGCGGGCGGAGATCCACCGCCTGGCCGACGAGGCCGGGCCGCGCTTCGCGCATCTCCGGCAGGAGGCCGACGATCTGGCCGAGGCGATGCGCAAGGCCGAGGACGCCTCGCGCACCACGATCGGCAGCATCATCGAGGCGCTCAAGGAGTACGAGCGCGATGCAACGGACATCAACGACGAGGTCGGGAGCAGCTTCGACAGAGCCGTGCGCGGCATGGAGGACGCGCTTGTCAGCTTCGTCCAGACCGGCAAGCTGTCGTTCAGCGACCTTGCCAACAGCATCATCGCGGACATCGCGCGCATCGTGATCCGCCAGCAAGTCCTTGGCCCGCTCGCGGGCGGCCTGGCCGGCGGCGGCATCTTCGGCGGGCTGTTTCACGAGGGCGGCGTGGCCGGGCACGGGACGCGCTCCCGCAGCGTCGACCCGCGCGCCTTCGCGTTCGCGCCGCGCTACCACAACGGCGGCGTGGCGGGCCTGCGGCCGGACGAGGTGCCCGCGATCCTCCAGCGCGGCGAGACCGTGCTGCCAAGAGGGGCGGGCGTTGCGGCGGAGCGGCCCGTGACCGTGATCCTGGACAACAAGGGCACGGGGAAGGTGGCGACGCAAGGGCAGATTAGGCTCGACCCGCGAGGCATCATCATAGACGTGGTGCTCGATGACCTTGACAACGGCGGCCCGCTCCGCGACGCGATGAGGCGGAGCGTGTCGGGCGGAGGCATTTGACATGGCGCGCCTGGCTGTTTCGTGTGCCGTTTCGACCGTCATCTTCCTGGCGGCGCTGTGCGGCCTGGTCGTGATGCTTTGCATGGCCGTCGCGGCCGACATGGTGACGCAGGCGGTTGCCCGCCCGGTGCGCCGGTGGCGGCAGTGGCGGCGCAAGAGGGACTGGAGGCTGAAATGGAGCGCGCCGAAGCGTTCACGGGCATGACCGGGCACAAGAGCGCCAGAGGCGCCCACGGGCGAAAAATGGGGGTCTACACGCCAGTTGATCCGTCGCCCACGGCGCGGGCGCACGTCCGGGCGCGGCTGGCGGACTGGTTCGACATCATCCGGGCCGGGCTTCAGGTCGACGGGATCACGCAACAGCCGGTGATGGTGACGCCGGACCAGCTGAAGTGCCTTTTCGACGCCTCGCCCTCGCAGTTTCCTGCGGTCGACTCCCACGCGGACTGTTTCGTGTGGGGCAAGCGGAAGCCGCGCAGCGTGGGGCGCGTCGGCGCAATTCGCTTCGACCCGGAAGGGGAGGCGATACAGGCGCGGCTTGACATGGTGAGGGAGCGCTTCGTCGACGCGCTGGCGCTCGGAGACTACTTCGGGCGATCCGTGACGATCAAGGACGGGCGGATCGTGGACGTGGCATTCTGCACGGCGCGAGGCGTTCCAGGAGCGGCGGGCAACAGGCCGCTCCATTTCCTGCACCCGGACGCCTTCGCGGATCGCGAGCAATACGAGCGCCGCAAGCGCGCACTGGAAGTTACGTATGTCGCCCATGCAGACAGGGCGCGGCGGATGATTACGGGGTGGACCGGGCGGAACGGGACACCGAGGCCCTGGCATCCTGACGAGCCTGTTGCAGATGTTTGACTGGACGCCGCCAGCGGACTTTGACCTTGCGGGCATCATCATTCGTCGCGCCCCGGACCCGAACCCCGACTCGGACGTGAACGACGTTGAGTGGGGAGTGATGGAGCCGATGCACCTGGGCGTGCTCACCGCCTCGCCCTGGGAAACGACAAACCCGCCGGAAGGCGACTGGCTGTTTGCCGCCCGTGCGTTGTCCACCGCTGGCGACCTTTCGGAGATCGTGCGTTTCAAGGCTTCGCTCGGACCCGGCCCGCAAGGCCTGGCCGGACTGACGCAGCGCGAGTTCATCTATGCGCTGACGGCGACGGGGGATCCGATACCGGAAAGCAAGCGGCCGCAAAACAGCTGGTCCTTCGACAATCCAGGCACGGCGGACGGCCTGCGATGGACGGACGGCCAGGAAGGTGTGACGCTGGCCCTGCCCGTCGCCTGGCAATCGTCGCGGGCCGTGCCCATCACGGCCGAGGCGGGCGACGAGATAAGCGACGAGTGGACCGTGCCCGTTGTCGTGGCGCAGCGAGGCTTGACGCCGGAGGACGGCGAGGACGGGCAGGGCTACGAGTTCATCTTTGCCAAGACATCGAGCGCGTCCGCGCCCGCCGCGCCGAACAACGCGTGGGGCTACGACCAACCGCAGTCGCCGTGGTCTGACGGCGCACCCGTCATTGCCCTGGGGGAATACCTCTGGATGGCGCAGCGCCGCATCGTGGGAGCGCCTGCGGCGGGTGACGCGGTGCCCGCCTCGTGGACCTCGCCCAGGAGCATTTCGCGTGTGGCGATGGATGGCGAGGATGGCGTGACCACGACGATAACCCGGACGGAGACCGTGCCGCTCGGCCAAGGAGCCGTGCAGACCGGCAACATCGCGTTGAGTGCGACGGCGGAAGTGGACGGCCTTTTCGGCAGCTCGAGCACCCTTTCAACGCGGTCCATTGCTGGCGGGGCGGGCTATAGTTACCTCGTTCAAGCGGTGGGAAATGTGACTGTTGACGATGTTGACGAGGGGCCAGCGCGGAGCGGCACGGTGACGCTTCGGCGCGGCAGCACGACTATCGGCAGCGCCAGCTTCACCGGGCGACGCGATAGCAGCGGATCGCATCTCGAACCCTTTGGGTTCGCCGTTGACGGAAGCCATACGTCCGCCGCTACGTTCTCCCTCACCCGCAGCGGCTCCGGCGTCCTGGGTTTCGTGCGCTGCGAGATTACAGTGTTTGTTGCGAAAAGGTAGGAGCGAAAATGACGCGATATAGTCACCCGAAAGTTGACGTTGAAACTGTCCGGACTGTCGTGGGCAACATGGGATCGGCAAACGAAATCACCTTGCCGCACGGCGTCGTTTTCAAGTCGCTGGGCAGGACGAAAACAAGCGAAACATGGTGGAATGAGTTGCCGTGGAACCCGCCGCAGGGATACGAAAGTCTAGGTGTTGACCCCAAGGCATCCGACAAGCCGGAGTGGGCGACCGTGCAGGAGCGAGCTATACTTTTGTTGCTCGCGGAACAGCGCCGGGCGAACGAGTCGACCATGCGCGGCGGCTACACCGAGCGTCACCGCGCAAGGTTCGGTGACGCGCCGATCATGGCGGGCGCGGCAAGCGTCCACGTGGGCGCGGGTATCAGTCACATGGCGGGCCTTGCGCATCTGGCGTCGAGGGCCGGACTGGCTGGAACGCACATGCCGAACGTGGGCTTGCGGGATGAGGGGCATGACCCGATCACGCTATGGACGCAAGCCGAGCTGCACGACATGCTCGGTGCCTTGGCCGAGCGGGAGAACGCGGTGCAGGCGGCGCACAATGCGCTTGCGAAGCAATATCACGACCTCGTTGCAAAGCGAGACGACGAGACCCTTTCGGCGGCTGATCGCTATGCGGCGTCAAACCGCGTGGACGAGTGGATAGGCGAGTATCGCAGGCACCTGGAGAAGGCCGTTGCGGCCGTTGTCCTGGACGCCCTGCCCGGCGACCTGCCCACGCTCCGCGCCGTCCTGACCGAGCGCTTGGAGGCCGCAGCGACCGGCCAACAGAAGCGCATCAAGGGCGCACTCTCGCAGCAGGCTATCGACAATTGGGCCGCCTGCGTAGAGGTCGACCAGGCGCTTCGAGAGGTCGCCCTGGAGTGCGCCGTGGGCGCGCAGCGCATCGGCAACGCATCCGACCCCGCGAAGGCCAAGGCCGCATTCAGCGCCGCCGTGAGGGCCGTTGAGGCGGTGTCGCCGGTCAACATCCCGGAAGTCACGCACACCATAGCAGGGCGGCGCGTGACGATCCGCGCGGTCAACCCGACGGCGGACCCGGCCATACGCGGGCCGGTCACCGTGCTTTCGACCAGCGTTGCATCAACGGACGGGTCGACCATCACCGGCAAGGTGACCGCGTCGGACGGCCTGCCCGTGAAGGACTCCGACCCCAGGCTTTCGCATTGGGACTTCGCGGACGACTACGGCGGCAAGGTGCGCATCGGCATCGAGGTCCGAAACGTGTGCGGCCCGGCGACCCACGAGGTCGACTTGGAGGTGACTGCCAACGGCGGCATTCGGGTCGCGTGAGGCGGCCGATCTGGCCGACGCTGGCGCGGAGATGCAAGCCCGGAACCTCTGCGGGCCGACCGTCTTGAAGGCGAAGTTCACGCTGGTTTCTGGCGTCTGAAAGGGGAGAAGATCGATGAAAAGCTTCGGGACAATTGCAGTGGCAGCCGTGACAAGTCTGGCGTTTGCGGTCAGTGCGGCAGCTCACGTGCCGATTCAGTGTCAAGACGAATACAACGCAATGATCGATGCGGGTAAGAGAATGTGGCACCCGACAGATGAATTGGCGGCGGGCGATCACGCGGCGGGTCGACTGCTGCGCGCGGTGTTGGCGGTGGTGAGTTCCAGAGAAGACACCGTTGCAGCACGATCCGAAGCGATGGCGGAAGCCGCAACGCCTCCGGATGGCCTGAGCACATCTCAAATCGAAGAATGGCTTCAGCGCGAGGTGGAACGGATAAACGACAGTCAAGACGCCCTGCTGGCGGCCTTAGGTGCTGAAGCTGAAGTGGACATTGCCGTGCACGAGACGGCAATTGAAATGATTCGCTTGGCGATTGAGTATATTCGGGCGGCGGAAACCGCGATATGGTGTGCCAACCAATAGCTTCAAGCCGAAACACAAGGAGACGGAAATGAAGGACATCGATGACGACCCGCTCTCGTTGCTCGGCCTGCGGTGGGTCGTTCTTCTGAGGGTGCAGGCCGGCGGCGAGATCGGGGCGACCGATGCCATGTGCCTGGACGTTGCGCGGGCGGCGTATCCGTCCGTCGACTCCTACGTCATCCGCCGCGAGCTGGCCTATCTTGAGAGCGCCGGCCTCGTGGAGAACGCCCGCTCCGAGATCATGCCCTGGCGCGTTTCCCTGACCGCGCAGGGGCGGGACGTGGTGGACTACGTGGCCGAGTGCCCGGCGGGCGTTGCGCGGCCTCCCCGCGCCTCTGGCGGCCGCTGAGGGGCGTCCGTCATGCCACCCCGCAGCACGGTAGACCTGTTGCCGCTTGGGGTCCGCGAGGAGCTGGATCACAGGCTCATGGAGAGCGCCTTCGGCGGCTATGAGGGGCATGCCGCCTGGCTGGCCGGGCAAGGCCACACGGTGAGCATGTCGGCCGTGAAGCGCTACGGCCGCCGCCGCAAGGCGGACTCGGAGGCGAGCGCCGCGAAGGCCCAGGAGATCACCGCGAAAGCGATAGCGCGGGCGCGCACCGCAAGCGAGATGGCGACGGCGATGCGTCGCGCCGCCGGCGACGACGAGCTGGCCGTGCCAACGGCGACCGTCGACATGCTGATGATGCGGATGCAGGAAGCGCTTGCCAATGACGAGCTGGACGTCAAGGCGCTCCAGGCGCTTGCCCAAAGCGTCAACCAGAACATGCGCGCGTTGGCCTCTCTGCGGCATGAGAGGGAGGCGGATCGGCATGCCGTGATGGCGGTGGCGGAGTCCCGCGTTACTTCCGTGATGAAGAAGCAGAGCTTTTCCGAAGCTATGGACGGCAACCATCAGCTTGCCGACGCCTTGAGAAAGGCCTTGAAGACCCCACCCTCAGAGATGGAGATCGACACCGAGCGGGAGCGCGCCAAGGAGTCCCTGCGGGCCATCCGCGAAGACGTTTACGGCGTCCACGAGGGCGCGGATTACGATGAGTGGCTGGACGCCAACGAGGCGCGGGCACTGTGGCGAGAGGCTCAGCAAAAGGGGCTGAGTAAGGCGGCTGCGGAAGCGCTGCGGGAGATAGTGCAGCGTCCGGATTGCGACCCGGTTACAGGGCCGTGAAGCGGTGTTTAAGGGTCGCTTATTTGTGGGCGTTGGGGTTACGGTCTGGCAGCTTTGGAAGCCCGTCGGCGTGACGGGTGCGAGCAAGCCGCCGCCAGCCCCGCCGCCAGCTGCCGATTAAGGACTCTGAGTCCGGTTTAATTCCGTACACCCCCGAAGTCCCGGACTTGGCTCAAACGCGGAAAGTCAAGAAAACAAGGCATTTCGCCGTTTGCCTGATTAAGGACTCGGTGTACATAATTAAACCGGACTCGATCCGGCCAATCCATTGAAAACGCGCCCTATTTTTCTGAAAGAGTCCTTAATCGCGAGTCCGGTTTAATTTCGGACGGTCCAGGGGACCGCAATGATGGCTTTCGGTCTACCAGTTCGTCCGGCCTTGCGTTCCCGCCTGACCGGGGCGCCCTGGCGGGTGGACCGCCACCTTCAGGACCACTTCTGCGACTGTCCTTGCTCAGGATTGGCGACCGAAGGCGTGCGCCTTTCGTTTCCAGATGCGCGAAAGGCGCATGCCCGCAGAACGCTTGCGATCCCAAATGCGCGAACTTGTGCCTTCCGACTTGAAGACCCCAAGCGACGTCGTTGATCGCCTTCTCGTGCCCGGACCATTGCGAGGGCGTCCAATACATCTGCCGTTCAGCAGCTTTCTGCGGGGCCAACGCGATAGAAGGTCGGGCGCCTCTCTGCGAAGACATTCCTGAAAAATGCCAGGCGGTTCGGCATGATTTGCCGCACCCGCTCCTCGACAGAGCCGGGCAGGCGCCCGGGATGGAAGAGAAGTGCCCACGCAAACAAGGCAGACTCCGCCATGTCTTCTTGGTCCGGCTTCTTCCTGGCATACTCGGTCACGAAATCGCCGTCGGCGCGCTGCGCCCGTTTCCATTCAGCGCTCGCCGACATCGGATGGTCCAGGGTTGCATGCACGGATTCGTGGAACACGGTCTCCTCAAGGTCATGGTTCCGCAACCGCGTTGCCATGTTCCCGGAATACAGCACAAAGAAGCGGCCCTTGTCTTCAGCATAGGCGGTCAGCCCGCCCTTGTGTATGACCACGTGATCCAGCTTTGATCTCATGATTGTCGGGAGCTTCCCTACCGGTCCTGCCGCCTGCAGAGCGAGCTTGTGCGCGGCGTCCCGTGTGCCGACATCGGGATGCACCCAGATTCCCACGGAAGTCCCGTCCTTGTACTTCGCAGACCAGGAAAAGACGCCATCGGCGAGCAACTCGTCTCGACGTCGGTCGGGCATTTCCGCGCGAATCTTCCCTTCGTACCTGATGCAGGCAAAGACTCCGGGATCGCTGGATTTTATGAAGTCGAGGTCATTGGAAACCACCGAGTTCGGGAAAATCGGTTCGGAAGCCGCATGACTTGACGACATTGCAAACAGTATCAGGCTGGCCGCAGCCGCAGGCAAGCGCATGGGAAACTCCCTCCACGGACGTTGGCGTTGTAACCTGTGTGGACATAGGGCATCCGAACGGATCGAAGCAAGCACTGCACGCCGATGTTGCAAAGGGCACATGACGGCGACACAGTACGCAGGCATCGGCGCCACGTCCGTGGCCAGCGTGGCCTGCCACCGCCAAACCTCAGCAAGTTGCTCCGTGATCTTGGCAAGCCAGCAACGCGTCGTTGCGATCTCATTACGTGATCCAGGAGGCAGAGACGTGCCAAAATGCGATGTGCGTCCCGCGCACCAGCCCAGTGGCGCAATTCTGCTGCCTCGGAGCCATTCTCGAGCTGCCGGACCCGCTTGGACATGGTGGCTTCGATAACGCGGACCTGGTGTGCCGCGACCGAGCGGCTTTCGCGCCGTGCGGTGGTTTCCAAACACCGAAGGGACGAAGTCCACGGAATTTCTCGGGACAACCCGGAAGACCGCAAGGGGGGATGGCTTGTTGCCTTGAGTTCTCGGGCGGGACATATAGTTTGCCGAACGAATTCCAGGGCCGGGAATGGCAGACATGACCAAGCTGAAAGGCATTTTCGCGGCGATGTGCACGCCGATGGATGACCAGGGCGACGCGATAGATCTTGGACGTTACCGGGCGCACGTGGATGACATGATCGAGGCCGGGCTGCACGGGCTCGTGCTTGGTTCGGGTACGGGCGAGTACGCCTACCTGTCGGACGACGAACGCTGCCGCTTGATCAAGGAAGGTGCCAGGCATGTGAACGGCCGGGTTCCGACGATTGCGCAGACTACGGCGATGAGCACGCGGGACTGCATCGAAAGCGCACGGTTCGCGCAGGACGCGGGTGCCGATGCGCTGATGGTCCTGCCTCCCTTTCTTGAGCCCCCGAACGAACGTGGCGTCATGTACCATTACACCGCGATCGCCAAGTCGGTGAGAATCCCGATCGTGATGTACAACGTCCCTGAACAGGCTGCCCCGATGACGGAAGACCTGTACCGCAGGCTGCTGGCGGTCGAGAATCTCGACTACATAAAGGACAGTTCGGGAGACTTCGTGGCGCTCCAAAAGCTGATCGGCATCGGCGGCAACGTGATGAACGGTTCCGATCCCTACGCGGTCCATAGCCTGATGTCCGGGTGTGTCGGCATGATATGGGGTGCTGCGAACTTCATGCCGCACGAATGTGCGCAGCTCTATGATCTGGTTGCGGCGGGCAAGCATGCCGAAGCTCTCGCGCTATGGGACGCCATGAAGGCAATCTGTCTCTGGCTTTCGGGCAACGTGCATGACGTGGATTACCTGACGGGCGTCAAGGCGGCCACGCGCCTGACCGGCCGGGACATGGGCGGAGCACGCAAGCCCTTGCCCCCGGTGCCGGGTGCCGCCCGCCACGACATCAAGCTGGCGCTCAGCAAATTGCCCGTGAACCGCACCAAGGTCGATCGGCTGGTCTGGCGTGACTGGCAGGAAGAACGTGACTGGCTCGTCCAGTCCTATCGCAACAATTGAGGCTTGCCCAAAATGGCCGAGAACAAGAAATCCTATCCCACCAAGGCCGTGATCGGCGGACGGTCCGTTGACGCGACGGGGCGCAAGACGTTCGAGACCGTCAATCCTTCGACCGGCAAGGTCCTGGCGGAGATCTCCGAATGCACGGCTGCCGATGTTGACAAGGCGGTGGCCGCGGCGCGCCAGGCTTTCGACGAAGGGCCTTGGCCACGGATGTCGCCAGCCGAACGCAAGACGACATTGCAGCGCTTCGCCACAGTAATCGAGGCGAATGCCGAAGAACTTGCCGAACTGGAGGCATTGGAAGGGGGAAAGCCGATCAGCGATGCGCTGGGCATCGACCTGCCTGAGACCGTCGCCACCATTCGTTGGCATGCCGAGGCAGTTGACAAGATCTGCGATCAGGTCACGCCGTCTGAGCCCGGCATTCTGTCCATGGTGGTGCGCGAGCCCATCGGCGTGGTGGCAGCGATCCTGCCGTGGAACTTTCCCGTCATGATGGCGGCCTGGAAACTTGGCCCCGCGCTTGCCGAAGGCAACACGATTGTGCTGAAGCCGGCCGAGCAGACGTCAATGTCGACGATCCGCCTGGCCGAACTCGCGACCGAAGCGGGCATTCCCGACGGCGTGATCAACGTCGTGCCGGGGTTCGGCGAGGTTGCAGGCAAGGCACTTGGCGAACACATGCAGGTTGATTGCGTCGGGTTCACGGGCTCAACGGATACGGGGCGACTGTTCCTGCACTATGCGGCGGACTCGAACCTGAAGCGGGTCCTGCTTGAATGCGGCGGCAAGAACCCGATGATCGTCATGCCGGATGTCGAGGACCTCGACCTTGTCGCGGACCATGCCGTGAACTCCGCTTTCTGGAACATGGGAGAGAACTGCTCGTCGAACAGCCGTCTGCTGGTACATGAGAGCCTGCACGGTGAACTGATCGACCTGATCGTCGAGCGTGCGCGGGGCTGGGTGGTCGATGATCCGCTGAAGGCAGCGTGCCGCGTTGGGCCCCTTATCGAGAAGGGGCATATGGACAAGGTCCTGGGCCATATCGAACAGGCCAAGAAGGATGGGGCCAAACTGATCCATGGCGGCAGGCGGGTGCTTGCCGAAACCGGCGGCTACTTTGTGGAGCCGACGATTTTCGACGACGTCAAGCCTGAGATGCCGCTCGCACGCGAAGAGGTGTTTGGCCCGGTGCTTGCCGTCATGACCTTCAGGACGCCGGAGGAGGCCATCGCGATGGCGAATGACACCGACTACGGTCTGGCGGCATCGGTATTCGCACGGTCGAACAAGACCGCGCACAATGCGGCGCGGCAGGTGCGGGCCGGAACGGTATCGGTCAACTGCTATGGCGAGGGTGATCAAGGAACGCCCTTCGGCGGCTACAAGCTGTCCGGCTTCGGCGGACGTGACAAGTCGCTCGCCGCCCACGACCAGTACTGCGAATTGAAGACCGTGTGGATGGATCTCGGCTGAGGCCGACGATGAAGATCGATCGGCTTCCGAGGATGGACGGCAACAATGGCTGGCTGAACATCCTGTCGCCATTGCCGCCGCCCATTTCGGCCTCGGGCGAAATCCAGTCGGATTTCGCCATTGTCGGAGCAGGGTTTGCCGGCCTGGCCACAGCACGTCGCCTGGGCGAGCTTCTTCCGGATTGCAGCATCATCCTGCTGGACGCCGGGCGGGTCGGAAACAACGCGGCGGGGCGCAGCTCGGGCTTTGCCATCGATCAGGCGCACAACATTCGCGCCAAGGACTTTGCCGGCGTCATTGACGCGGAAAGGGAGCAGCTTTCCCTCAACCGGGCTGGTCAGCAGTACCTGCGCGAGGCGGTTCGATCTCATCGGATTCCCTGCGACTGGGACGAGGCCGGGAAGATCCATGCAGCCGCGACGGATCGCGGAACCTCCAAGCTGAAGGCGTATGCCAAGGCGCTGGGTCTTCTTGACGCGGAGCATGACTGGCTTGATGCCGACAGGCTGAAGGAGATCACGGGCTCGGAATTCTACACCTCCGGCCTGTACACCCCGGGCACCATACTGGTTCAGCCGGCCGCACTGGTCCGCGGTCTTGCATCGACCCTGCCAGACAACGTGAGGCTGTTCGAAGACAGCCCGGTTACAGCGATGGAAGTCGGTGCTCCGCATCGGCTGACCATGCCGAAGGCCATCGTAAAGGCTCGCACCCTGATACTGGCCAACAACGGGTTTGCCGGGCAGTTCGGCTACTACCGAAAGGAGCTGCTGCCCATTGCCACCTGGGGCAGCCTGACCCGTCCGCTGACCGGCGATGAAGCCAGGATGCTGGGCGGCAGGAACAGCTGGGGCGTCGTTCCAGCCGACCCTTTCGGCACCTCGGTACGGCGGATGCGTGATGGCCGAATCCTGATCCGCAACATCTACAGCTACAGCCCCGGCCTGAATCCCGCGGAGCGGGACCGGACATGGGCGCGGGCGCGGCACGAGACATCCTTGCGCAACCGCTTTCCCATGCTGCCTGACCTGAACTTCGACTACACTTGGGGTGGCCCCCTGTGCCTTTCCCGCAACGGCGAACCGGTCTTCGGAGAGCTGGAGGCCGACGTTTTCGGGGCTTTCTGCCTGAACGGAGTCGGGATCGTGCGCGGGACAATTTACGGAAAGCTGCTGGCAGAGCTGGTCGCAGGCGTCTCGACTCCCTTGCTCGACATCATGCTGAAGGCGGGGCGGCCATCCGGGGCGCCGCCGCAGCCATTTCTCGGCTGGGGCGTTCGGCTGAATTTCGCCAGGCGTCGCCATGACGCCGGATTGGAGATGTAGGCATTGGACCTCCTGGGCAAGACAGCTTTGGTGACTGGCGGAACTTCGGGGATCGGTGCGGCAACCGCTCGCGTGCTTGCGGAGGCCGGGGCCAGCGTCGTGGTCGCAGGTCGCAACAAAGGCGCTGCCCGAGAGCTTTGCCACGAGATTTCCGGAGAAGATCGTCAGGCGACATACGTTCTTGGCGACGTGGAGGACCCGGCTTTCGCCGTTTTCGCTGTCAGTGTTGCAGAAAGCCGCTTCGGCGGGCTGCATGTTCTTGTCAACGCCGCTGGCGCGATCGTCAGGGGCACTGTTGAAGAGACATCCGACGATGAATGGAACAGGATGCTGTCCGTCAACGTCACCGGCACGTTCCTCATGTCCCGGGCTGCGATCCCCGCGCTGCGCCGGTCCGGGGGCGGCAGCATCGTCAACCTGGGGTCCACGGTCGGGCTGGTCGGCTGCCCTGACCTCGCAGCCTATTGCGCAAGCAAGGGCGCTGTCGTGAACCTGACGCGAGCCATGGCGCTTGACCATGCGCATGAGGGCATCCGCGTGAATGCCGTCTGCCCGGGCGCAGTTGACACGCCGATGCTGGTCTCTGGTCGCGGCGACGCGACGCCGGATCGGGTGCGCGAGGCGAACCGCGTTTCGATTCCGCAACGCTGGCTGCCCGGGCCGGTCGAGATCGCCAACGCCATCGCGTTCCTGGCTTCAGATCTCAGCAGGCACGTCACCGGCACGGCATTGCCGGTCGATGGGGGGATTACCGCAAAATGAGCGCCAACCTGAAAGACAGGATCGCAATCGTGACTGGCGGTGCGCAGGGGATAGGCCTTGCCATTGCGCGTTCCCTGCATGAAGCGGGAGCGCGCGTCGTGATCGGGGACATCCAGCCACCGGCCGACGGCACCATTGCCAATCATGAGCTTGACGCGACTGAAGAGGCGTCCGTCGCCGCCTTCTTCGCCCACGTTTGTCAGAGCCTCGGCAGGCCTTCGGTGCTGGTCAACAACGCGGGCATTCTTTACAGCGCACCGCTTGATCGGCTGACTGTTTCGGAGTGGGACAATGTCATGGCGGTCAATTTGCGCGGGCCGTTTCTCATGGCCAGGCAGTTCGCGTCCTGCTGTGCGGCGCGGGACAAGCCGGCCATAATCAACATAAGCTCGATCGAGGCTTTCAGTGGCAACCCTGACCATACCGCCTACATGACCTCCAAGGCGGGCATCAACGGCTTGACGGTTTCGCTGGCGATTGACCTCGGGCACAGGGGCGTACGCGTCAACGCCATTGCGCCTGGCTGGATCAGCACCGAGATGAACGAAGGGTACATGGCACGGGTTCCGGATCGTGCCAAGGCCGAAAGACAGCTTTGCGACCTGCATCCGTTGGGGCGGACAGGATCTCCATCGGACATCGGTGACGTCGCGGTCTGGCTGGCCAGCGACCAGTCGCGGTTCGTGACAGGGCAAGTCATTCGGGTCGAGGGCGGACGCTTGGCGAGGCTGTCTCTTCCGGCCGCATTCAATGACTAGGCTAGGTCCATGAGCGGTACGCAACCCAGGACACGGCGGCGCGGTCGGGACGAGAGACGCGATTCCCGCATGTCGAAACAGCTGCGATTCATGCCGGAGACGAACCGAGACATCCCCTATGTCGACTTGCTGACGCCCGGGCAGGTTGACCGAGTTCACCG
>VXPN01000485.1 GCA_009839535.1 Boseongicola sp. SB0662_bin_57
ATGCCGGCCACCGCCGCCTCGGCCTCGGCTCGGGCAGCTTCCAGGGCCCGCGCGGCTTCGGGGCTCTCGGCTTCGATCACGAAATGCACGGAACCGCCTTCGATGCGGAGCGCACGCACGAGATCCCGCGACATCAGGTCGCCGCCCCCGGGCACCGGCACGGACTTCAGCCGTGCGACGATGTCGTCTTGTCTGACAGCCAAGCCAACTCTCCTCTTTCCAGGTCCTGCGTAGTTTGCGCGCTTCGGCTGCCGGAGCAAGCGCTGAACGACCACCCGCGAGACGTGCGGTTCGTGCAGCGACCACGCAGAGGCCCGCACATGCGGCAGTCATGTTTCCTTCGCATAGCCGCATTGCAGAAACACTCATTGTGCAGGCGCAGCATAAAAATATGTTCTTGGACGGCAACACATGGTGCGTTGCCAGAATTTGGTGAAAGGACGGATCATGAGTGACACGATTCTCGCACAAATGCAGCCCGGCAGCCGCCTTGGAGTGCATCTCAAGTCTCTTGCAGGACGCTTTGCCAGGTATCGGATGTACCGCAGGACGGTGGCGGAACTGGAGGCGCTCAACGCGCACGAACTCGAAGACCTGGGCCTGGCGCGCGGCACGATTCAGGAAGTCGCCTATCGGTCGGTCTACGGCTCCAAGGACACGTGAATTTCTGCTTCCGGGCCTTCGGCCTGGTGGCGGCGCCCTTTCCCTCCCTGGCGCCGTCATCGGCGGGAGGCCCGGTGGCCCTCGCGGGCCTAAAGCGATGGCGGCGGCACTCCTCCTCCCGTGCCGCCGCCATTTCTTTCTTTCGACTGGCCTCTCCGACCGCCGTCACCGGAAAGCGGGTCAGATCTGCCTTTCAGGCATCTGCACGACCAGGCCGTTCAGTGCATCGGTGACCTTGAGCTGACAGGTCAGCCGCGAGCGCGCCGGATCCGGCTCATAGGCGAATTCAAGCATGTCTTCCTCCATCGCGTCGATGGGTGGCAGCTTCCCGGTCCAGTCCGGGTGCACATAGACGTGGCAGGTCGAGCAAGCGCAGGCGCCACCGCAGTCGGCCTCGATGCCGGGGATGGCGTTGTCGCGGGCGCCTTCCATGACGGTCAGGCCGTTCGGCACGTCCACGACATGCTCGGTTCCGTTGTACTCAATGTACGTGATCTCCGCCATGGAGGCTCCCTCGATTCGCTGGCCCTCTAACTATGCTGCTTCGAAGCCCCGTGCCACCCCTTCTTTCAGGTCGCGCGTGCCTGGGTCGCCTTGGTTGATGAGCGGTGCAACTGATTTCAGGCATTGCATGACGAAGCAAAAGTTCTATCTTTGTTCATGTGACTGAGCCACATGTACCCATACAGGCCTGGCCCCGCCCGCCCAGCTGCCTTCCGCATGACCAGCTTGACTTGCCACCGAACGGCGCCCGCGTTGCCGTGGCGGGCCTTGTCATCGTTCGGCAGCGCCCTGGCACGGCGAAGGGCGTGATCTTCATCACGCTTGAAGACGAAACCGGTATCTCGAACGTCATTGTCTGGCGCAAGATGTACGAGCGCTTTCGCCGGGCAGTGATTGCGGGACGGGCGCTCAGGGTGACGGGTCGCGTCGAGCGTTCAAGCGGCGTGACCCATGTGATTGCCGAGAAGATCGAGGACATCTCCTGGATGCTTGATGAATTGCTGGGCTCGGCGGGCGCGACCGACCCGGCGCCAGCTTCGTCCGCAGGTGTGGCGCCGAGATGACCGCCTGTGCTCCTGGCACGTCTGCCGCGCATGCCATCCGGCTTGACGGTAGCGCGATTTACTCGCACACGCCTTGTCGTTAACAAGTTGGCGTCTCTGCAGGCAGAAAGGCCGGTCATGACAAGTACACGCACAGAAACAGACAGCTTCGGCCCGCTTGAGGTTCCCGCAGACCGCTACTGGGGCGCGCAGACACAACGGAGCCTGATGAACTTCCCCATCGGATGGGAGAGACAGCCGGTCGCCGTGGTTCGCGCACTCGGCGTGATCAAGCAGGCCTGCGCCGAAGCCAACAAGTCTGCCGGCAAGTTGCCCGCCGAGGTGGCCGATGCATTGATCCAGGCAGCCTCGGAGGTTGTCGAGGGGAGGCACGATGATCACTTTCCGTTGGTCGTCTGGCAGACCGGATCCGGCACGCAGTCGAATATGAACGCCAACGAAGTGATCTCGAACAGGGCAATCGAGATCCTTGGTGGCGTGATCGGCTCCAAGGATCCGGTGCACCCGAACGACCATTGCAATATGGGCCAGTCCTCGAACGACACATTTCCGACTGCCATGCATGTGGCTACAGCCATGACGGCGCGGGATGTCCTGTTGCCAGGCCTGCAGAAACTGCGCACGGCGCTGGATGCAAAGGTTGGAGAGTTCGACGGAATCATCAAGATCGGGCGGACGCACACCATGGACGCGACGCCGCTCACGCTCTCGCAGGAATTCTCCGGCTATGCGCATCAGGTCGCCAAGTCGGTCGAACGGGTCCGGGCGGCGCTGGGCGACATTCACGAACTGGCGCAGGGCGGGACGGCTGTCGGCACGGGCCTCAACACGAGGCCCGGCTGGGACGAGGAGGTGGCCGCCAACATGGCCAGGATCACCGG
>VXPN01000020.1:0-1510 GCA_009839535.1 Boseongicola sp. SB0662_bin_57
CGATCCAGGCGCGGATGCAGGGGATCGAGGACACCTTTGAACAGGCCGCACAGGATCTCTACGCGACCAAGGCCCAGGCCTTCCGGCGCGTTCTGCTGCCCATGATGATGCCCGGCATCATCGCCGGCTTCCTTCTGGCCTTCATTGTCAGCCTCGACGATTTCATCATCACCAACTTCGTCAAGGGTGCAGGCGTCGAGACGCTGCCCACGGCGATCTTTGGGTCGGTGAAACAAGGGATCAAGCCGAACATCATGGCGATCTCGACCATGCTGCTTGCCGTGTCCATTGCAATGGTCACCATCAGCTACATCGTAAGCAGGAAAGACAACTCAACTTAAGGAGAACGACATGCATATCTTCGCGAAGACAGCCGCAACGGCAGTTGCGCTCGCACTTGGGGCCACATCGGTCAGTGCCGAGGGCAAGCTCGTCATCTACCACTGGTTCGAGTACATCCCGCAGGAGCTACTGGACAAGTTCACGTCCGAAACGGGCATCGAGGTGACCATGGACACCTACGATTCCAACGAGGCGATGCTGGCCTCGCTGAAGGCGGGCGGCATGGGAACCTACGACGTGGCGGTTCCGGGCGACTACATGGTGTCGATCATGATCGGCGAAGGGATGCTGGACGAGATCGGCGACGGCGAACTGAAGAACAAGGGCAACATCGCGCCGGAATGGGCCGATCCCAGCTTCGATCCGGGCTGGAAGCATTCAATCCCCTACCAGTGGGGCTCGACCAGCTTCATGGTGGATACGGCGGTCTATGACGGCAACATCGACACCACCGACATCCTGTTCGATCCGCCCGCGGAGCTTTCAGGCAAGATCAACATGCTGGACAGCCAGGGCGAGGTCCTTGCCATGGCAGCCCTGCATCTGGGCATCCCGCAATGCAGCTCCGACCGCGAGCAGCTGAAGGCGATGAACGACATGCTGCAGAACGCCAAGACCCACTGGGCGTCGTTCAATTCGGACACCGCGAAGGAGGTTCTGGTTTCGGGCGACGCAGCCGTGGGGCAGATCTATGACGGCTTCGGCGCCAAGGCCCGGGCCGAGCGGGGAAGCCTGAAATACGCCTTCCCGACCCAGGGCTACGTGGCCTGGATGGACAACGTCGTGCTCTTGAAGGATGCACCGAACCGGGCCAGCGCGATCGCCTTCATGGACTTCCTGTTGATGCCGGAGAACATCGCGGCTGTGTCGAACTATGCCCGCTACGGCTCGGGTCTTTCGGGAGTCGGCGAATATCTCGATCCCGAACTCGCCAGCCTGCCGGAATCCAACCCTCCGGCAACTGCAGGGCCAGCCGTGTTCATCGAGGTCTGCGACGAAGCCACCCAGGCCGTCTACGACCAGATCTGGACAAACGTGAAGAAGTGAACACGCCGGGGGGGGCGGCCCCCCCCCCCCCCCGCCGAAAAAAAGGGCACGACCGCACGCACAAGCCCAGCAGGGAGAACAGTCTTCGACAGCGACCACCCACCGACCCCGAAGTTCGATA
>VXPN01000020.1:1520-24379 GCA_009839535.1 Boseongicola sp. SB0662_bin_57
CCGCCGTCCCCACCCCCCCCCCCCCGCCCTATCCCACCCCCCCCCCCAACCCCCCACAACACCCCCCCCGCGGGGGCCGCGCCCCGGGCGCGGCCCCGATCTCAGGACGGGCCGATGCTCCCGGCCAGGCCCGAGGGTTGCAAGGTTGCATCGGCCACGGCCGAGCCACGCCAGATTCTTGAGAAGCCGAATGTTGTGCCGGTCCTGTCCCGGCAGCGGTGTCGCGCCCGGCGCTACCCGATGGCATCGAGCCGCCGCGCCTGCCGAGAGACCAGTCGATCGACTTCCTCTCTTGCCGCCGCGGAAAGGCCCCGGCCCGGCCGGCGGATCGTCGGCGCCGCAATCACGCCCCGCTTGGCGAGCACGTGCTTCCGCACCGCGAGTCCGACCCCGGGCTGCTGTTCGTACCGAACGAGCGGCAGATATGCGTCAAAGAGGTCCTGGGCCCGGGCCAAGTCGCCCTGTGCCACAAGCGCTGTCACCGCCACCATCATCTCGGGATAGCCGAAGCCGGTCATCGCGCCATCGGCGCCGCGCGCCAGTTCCTCCGGAAGGAAGATGCCGCCATTGCCGCACAAGATGGAAATCCGGCGTTGCCCGCGGCTTTCCGCGTCGCGGATTGCCGTGATCTTCGCCAGGCCCGGCCAGTCCTCGTGCTTGAGCATCACCAGTTCGGGGACGTCCGCGACGATCCGGCCGATGACCTCTGGCGCGAAATGGACGTTGGTGGCCAGCGGGAAGTCCTGCAACACGATCGGCGCCCCGTCGCCCAGGACCCGCGCGACGTCGTGATAGTACCCGACAATCTGGCCGTCTGTCCTGAGCGTGCCGGGCGGCGCAACCATGATCCCTGCGGCGCCCAGATCCATCGACGCCTTTCCAAGCTCGCCGATGGCCGCCAGCCCCGGCGCCGAGCACCCCACGATCACGGGCCTGTCTCCGGCACGGGCAATCGCGCGTGCCGCAACCTCGCGGGATTCGGCCAGCGTGAGCTTGGGCGCTTCGCCCATCATCCCCAGGATGGTGATCCCGTCCGCGCCCTTGTCGAAGTAGAAGTCGATGGCGCGGTCGAGGCTGTCGAAGTCAATCGCGCCGTCATCGGCGAAGGGCGTCACCGAAATGACGAAGACTCCCTTGGCGTCGGAATCAAGCAGTGGCATCGCGGTCCCCTTCCAATTCGCACTTACCGTCTGAACAGTTCGGTGGGCAGGTTGCTGAACAGCTCTGCCGGGCCGTCTTCGCGGATCGCGAATGTCTGGCCGATTCCCGCCATCACGCCTGTCCGCGTATCCGGAATCATGATGTGCACGAAGAACACCATGCCAGGTTCCATGACCAACGGGTTTCCGGCGTAGATCATCGGCGGCACGTCCATCCAGGTGGGCCTGAACGTGCAGCCCAGCGCATAGCCGCACGCGGCAAAGCGTTCCGTGGCGAAACCGGCCTCGTCCAGCACCTTGCGGTGAATGTCGTCCAGCGTGCCAAGCGCCGCACCGGGACGGGCAGAGTCCTTGATGCGGTCAAGCGCATCCGCCGCGACGGCCATCATCCCGGCCTGTCGCGGGTCGGGCTTGCCCACAGCCAGGGTGGACTCGACGCAAACGTGATAGCGGCAATATGATGCGGCCAGCTCGATCAGTACCTGATCGTCTTCATCGATCCGTCGCGGCCCGCCGATGCCGCGCCCGAAGAGCGCGCGCGGTCCGGCGTTGACCAGCGGGCCGCCCGAGGGAACTTCGCCTCCGCGCAGCATCGCGGTGAGCGCCGCCGCGCTCAGCACGCTTTCGGTGGCGCCCGGAACGGCGGCCTCGACCGCCGCGAGAACCGCCGCGTCGGCCAACCGTCCGGCCTTGCGGATCATGGCAAGCTCGGCCTCGGACTTGACCAGCCGTTGGCGGCGCACGACGTCCGACGCATCTTCCAGATTGCAGAACCCGTCCAGCGCGGCCTCGATCAGCCTGCCATTGGCAGCCGTCAGCCCGTAGGTCGCAAGCTCTATGCCGACATGTGCGCCACGCAGGCCAAGCTCTTGCAGGATCGCCCGCAAGTCCTCCGCCGGGCTGGCCTCCTCGGCATTGAGCCAGATGCGAATGTCGTCGTAGAGCGAAGCGGTTTCGGCCTGTCGCAGGTCCGGGCGTCGGGTCAGCAGGACAGTGGGCCGCTCGTCGGCGGTGATCACGCCGGCCTGGAAGAAGACGTAGCCGGATGAGTCGTAGCCGGTGAGGTAGTAGTGGCTCTCCTGCGAGAAGACGAGCAGCGCATCGAGCCCCCTGCCGTTCAGTTCCGCTCGCGTGGCTGCCAGGCGGGCGGCATGCTCTTGCGGAGGAAAGCGCAGCGACACGGTGCGGCCGCCTGCGGTGGTCGCCTCGATTTCCTGAAAGGACCCGCCGGTCATTGCAGCTCGCAGATGTCACACATGGTGATCAGGTAGATGCGCACCATGTCGAGGTAGTCGGGGATGTCGACCCGTTCGTCCGGCATGGTGTTGTAGCGGCCGCCCGGTCCGCAGACGACGCCTTCCATGCCTCCATGTGCGAAGAGGTGTCCGGCATCAGTCCCGTAGTATCCCGGCGGCGTGATCGCGCCCGTGGGCTGAGGTTCGCCCCGGATCGCTTCGTAGGCGACGTTCAGCGCCGTCACGATCCGTGCGTCCCTTGCCACTTCGAATGCCGGCATGTGGGCGTTGCCGCTGGGAGATTCGATCCGGATCTCCGTTCTCAGCCCCGGCCAGTCCCCTTCCAGCGTATCCAGAACCGCGCGGAAGTCCCTCAGCGCGTTCTCCTGAGTCTGCCCAGGCCCGATCCGTCCCGATCCGGTCATCCGCACGAAATCCGCCACCTGCGGCGGCCGCCATTCCTCGAAGCCCTGGCCCAGCGCGCCGCGGATGGTTCCCACATGCACCCGGTTGATGCCGCGGTGCTCGTCGCTCGGCGCGTCGGAGAACGTCAAGTCGGTCAAGCGCGGAACCAGGTCGCAGGCGGCGCGGATCGCGTCGACCGCCTCTTCGCGCTTGGACATGTGGCGGGTGATTCCGGTCAGCTCGATCGTGAACATGAACGCTTCGGCATGCATGGTCAGCGCCTGCAAGTCCGTGGGCTCGGAATTGATGAAGTGGTCCGCGCGCGTTCCCGCCTTCACGGCCGCGTAGGTGCCGACGCCGCCCTGCAGTTCGCCAACGACGTAGGTGAGGATGACGTCGCCTTTCAGCCGCCTGCCGCTTTCGATCAGTGATCGCACCGCGCAGAGCGATGCGGCGTCGCCCGCCTTCATGTTCGACACGCCGATCCCGTAGACGAAATTGTCGTCGACGAGCCCGCCCCAGGGATCGACGGTCCAGCCTTCGCTTACGGGGTTGGTGTCGAGATGGCCATTGAACAGGAGGCTCTTGCCGGCACCCGTCCCGCGCCAGACGCCGATGGCATTGACACGGTCGCCCTCGACGGGCTGCAGATGGGCCTCGAGCCCCATCTCGGACATGATCTCGACCATGCGCTCGGCCAGCGCGCGCTCGCCTTCGGTGCCGGAGTGGCTCTTGTGCCGCACCATTTCAGCAAGCGTGCCGAGACAGGCCTGCTCATCAATGGCGCGGGCAAGCGAAAGAGCGTCCGTCATGATTCGGCCTCCGTGTCAGGCGGCTTGGCTGGCGGGCGGCGGAACCGCCTTCAGCAAGGCGCGGGTATAGGGGTTCCGGTCCGGCCCTTCGGCGTCGTCCCGGTGGAACGCGTCCATCAGCTTGCCGTGCTGCATGACGCAGATCCGGTGTGCGAGCTGGCGGACGAGGTTCAGGTCATGGGTGATGAACAGGCACGCAGTGCCGGTTTGCCGCTGCAGGCTCACCAGGAGTTCGGCGACGGAGGCCTGTACCGATACGTCCAGGGAGGCGGTGATCTCGTCGCAGATCACGAGTTCGGGCTCCGCGGCGAACGCCCGGGCGATCGCGACTCTCTGCTTTTCTCCGCCCGACAGCTGGTGCGGCAGCCGGTTTGCGAACTCTTGCGGCAGGCGCACCTGTTCCAGGAGCTCCGCGATACGCTCCGCACGTTGTTCCCGCGGCACGATGTCGTAGAGTTTCAGGGGGCGCGAAAGGATTTCCCGCACGCGCTGCCGCGGATTGAGAGACGCATCGGGGTGTTGAAAGACGATTTGCACCGCGCGGCGGTAGGTGCGGTCGATCTCCGCCAGTCTTGCAAAGTTCCGGTCACCGAAGCGGACGTTTCCGTCGAAGTCCTGCAAGCCTGAAAGGACCTTGCCCATGGTGGACTTGCCCGAGCCGGATTCTCCGACCAGTCCGACGAGCTCCCCCTTCCGGACCTCGATGCTGACCTCCTGCGCGCCAAGATGGGTAGGCTTTGGGGCCAGCAGCTGCCCGAGAAGCGACTGGCGCCCGTATTCGACGGTTATGCCTTCTGCAGACATCAGCGCGGGCGCCTCGGACGGCGGTTCCGTGACGCCCAGCCACTGCTTCGGATTGGGGACAGCGCCAAGCAGCGCCTTCGTGTAGTCGTTGCCGGGGGTTCGGAATACCTCGGCACTCGGTCCGCTCTCGACGATCTCGCCGGAGTTGATGACCGAAACGACGTCGGCCACCCGGGACACGAGGCCCAGGTCATGCGAGATGTAGAGCGCCGAAATCGACGTCTCGTCCTGCAGTTGATTGAACAGCTCCAGAATCTGCTGCGCCGTGATGATGTCGAGAGCCGTGGTCGGTTCGTCGAAGACGATCAGTTCGGGGTTGCAGGCGAATGCGGTGGCGATGACCACCCTTTGCTTTTCGCCGCCCGACGCCTCGTGCGGGTAGCGGCGCAGCATGTCCCTGGGTTTCGCAATGCCGGTCCGGGCCAGTGCGGCCTCGCTTTCCTCCAGGGCTTCCTGCACCGTCAGTCCCCGATGCCGGATCAGGACCTCCGAGAGCTGCTCCCCCAGGCGCATCGCGGGGTTGAGCGAGGTGGAGGGGTCCTGAAAGACCATGCTGATGCGCCGTCCCCTGATTTCCAGGATTTGCGGAAGAGTCCTGTCGCGAAGGCTCTCCCCCGACAGAAGCAGCCTCCCGTCGTTCTCGATCGCGTTTTCCGGAAGGTATCGCAGGATCGCCCACGCAAGGGAGGACTTTCCGGATCCCGACTCTCCCACCAGGCCGTGCGTCTGACCGTGCGCCACGCGGAGGTCGATGTTCTTCAGGGCGTGGATCGGACCGGATGGCGTGGCGTAGCTGAGCGAATACCTGGAAACTTCCAGGACGGGCGTGTCCGCGGCGCGTTGTGCGTTGCTGCCCGCCATCTCAGCTGCTCCGCCTTGGGTCGAGGCTGTCGCGCAACGCATCGCCGAAGAGGTTGAATCCCATGGCCGCCATGGCAATCGCGACACCGGGCACGGCCACGGTCCAGGCATTCCGGAACATGAACTGCCGCGCTTCGGCAACCATCAGGCCCCATTCCGTCGAGGGCGGTTGCGCGCCCAGCCCGAGAAAGCCCAGCGTGGCGCCGATCATGATCGCAAAGGCCACGCGGATGGTTGCCTCGACGATGATCGGACCGACCGCGTTGGGCAGGACCTCGCGCAGGACGATGTAGGGCGAGCGCTCGCCGCGCGCGACGGCGGCGAGCACGTATTCCCGGGTCCGGATCGACAGCACCGAACTGCGCGCGATCCGCGCCATTCCCGGGGTGAAGGCGATGGCGACCGCCAGCATCGCCTGTCCCATGCCGCCGCCCAGGAAGGTGACGATGAGCAGCGTGAAGAGCAGTTCGGGCACTGCCAGCAACCCGTCCAGGATGCGCATGATGACGCTGTCGATCCAGCCGCCCGCGGTACCTGCAATCACTCCGATCATGCTGCCCGCACCCACCCCCAACAGCGTGGCGCCAAGGCCGAAGAAGACCGTCGAAGGCGCGCCGTTCAACAGCCGGGACAGCAGATCGCGACCGAACTGGTCGGTCCCCAGCCAATGCGCTGCCGACGGACCCTGCAGGCGCGCAGCGGGGTGGAAGGCCTGCGGATCGTAGGGCGCCAGCAACGGCCCGAGAGTTGCCGCCCCCATGACGAGCAGCAGCAGGCCGAGCCCGGTCATGCCGGCTGCGGTCCGGAACGCCTTAGGCATAGCGTACCCGCGGGTCGAGGATGGCGATCACGATGTCGGAAAGAAGGTTCGACAGCGCATAGACCGTCGCGAGAACCAGGGTGATGGCCTGAATGACCGGAAGATCACGGTTTTCCAACGCGTAGATCAGAAGGCGCCCGAGCCCGGGCCAGGCGAAAATCTCCTCGACCACGATGATTCCGCCCAGAAGATACCCGATGTCGAGCGAGATCACCGCCACGGCCGGGGCCAGCGAGTTTGGCAGCGCATGGCGGCGGATCACGCGGCGTTCGCGCAACCCTTTCAGCCGCGCCGCGCGGATGTAGTCGCTGGACAGGACCTCGGACATCTCCGACCGCACCTGGCGCGAGATATGCGCTGTCAGTATCAGGCCGAGCGTGGCCGCCGGCAGGACCACATGCGACGAGAAGCCTCCCAGGCTCTCGCCTGGGGAGACGAACCCGCCTGCCGGGAAAAGCCCCAGTGCCGGTCCCGCAAGGAAGATCAGAAGCAGCGTTGCGGTCACGAATTCCGGCATTGACGCGCCGATGTAGGAAAAGATGCCGATGACGAGATCGGCCACGGTGCCGCGCTTGATGGCCGCCAGGACGCCCAGCGGGATGGCGATGACCGTGACCGATGCCAGTGCCGTCACGGCCAGCGAGGCGGAATTCCAGAACGCATCGCCAACCACGTCGGACACCGGCAATGAAAGGCGCAGCGACTGGCCCAGGTCGCCGCGCAAGATGCCGCCGATCCAGTCGAGATATTGAATGTACCAAGGCCGGTCGAGGCCGAGCCTGCGCTCCATCGCAGCCACGGCCTCTTCCGTTCCGTACTCGCCCAGGATCATCACGGCCGCGTTTCCCGGCAGAATCATCGTGATCGCGAAGACCGCGAAAGTCACGACAAACAGGACCAGGACTACCGCCAGAAGACGCCGGACAAGGTAACCTAGTGTCACGTGGTCACTCGTCGAGCCAGACGTTTTCCAGGTAGAAGTACCGGTTGATCGGGTTCAACGTGTAGCCCTGCACGTGCTCCTTGCTGGCCGTCAGCACGTCTTCGTAGAACGCGATGATGTAGGGCAGTTCGGCGAGCATCAGTTCCTGGGCCTTCGTGTAGGCATCCGCCCGCTCCGACTCGATCGTGGTCGAACGACCCGCCTGCACCAGTGCGTCGAACTCCGCGTTCATCCAGCCAGTGTCCTCGTAGGAAGCATTCGAGGTCAGGAGCAGGTTGAAGGTCGCGTCTTCGGTCGGCTGCATCCCCCAGTAGGCCATGTAGAAGCCACCCTTGCGCCAGACGTTGGCGAGGTACGTGTCGTGCGGCATGGTCTCGACATTGATGTCGAAGCCGGCCGGCAATGCCATCTGCTTGATCGCGATTGCCACCTGCGCCCGGATCGCCGGACGGTTCGATGCCACGAGATCGAGCTTGAGGCCGTCGGGATGTCCGGCCTCGGCCAGAAGCGCCTTCGCCCTTTCCGGATCGTAGCTCTTCTCCGGCGTGTCGATGCGGAACTTGAATTCCGGCGAAAGGATGTTGTCATGCGCAGGCCGCCCGAGCCCCTCGAGCACGAGGTCGACAAGGAGCTGGCGGTCAATTGCGTAGGCCAGGGCCTCGCGCACGCGGAGATCGTCGAAAGGCTCCTGGTCGAAGCGCATCACCACGTTCACGTAACGGCCCGAGGGCACTCGCAGCGCATTGATCCCAGGCGCGCTGGAAATGCGCTCGTAGTCGGCCTGCTGGACCAGCAGCATCACGTCGATGTCGCCGGACAGGAAGTTCGTGGTTTCCGCAGCCAGGTCCGGGAACAGGTGCATCTCGACGGCGTCGAGGTGGGGCTTGCCCTCGATGAAGTAGTCATCGTTTCGCACCAGCCGGGTGATCCGTGCGCTGTCATAGCTCTCCATCTTGAAAGGGCCGGTGCCGTTCACGACGGTGTCGAGCAGCGCATGATCGCCGGCCAGCGCCTCTTCCGACATGATTCGCGCGTTGGCGTGCGCGGTCGATGTCGGAAAGTCGGCAAACGGCGTCTTGAGGCTGAACTTCACGGTCAGGTCGTCGATCGCTTCGACGGTGTCGATCATGTTCAGCACCGATGCGGCCGAGGCCGGGATGTCGGGATTCAGGATCGCCTCGTAGGTGGCGACCACGTCCGAGGCCGTCGCTGGCGTTCCGTCATGAAAGGTCACCCCCTCGCGAAGGTGGAACGTGAACTCGGTGGCATCGGGGCTGCCCTCCCAGCTCGCGGCCAGGTCCGGCATCGGCTGGCTGTCAGGTCCGATCCGCGTCAGGCCGGAATAGGCCATGTCGATCACCGGGTATTCCGCCGGCCCCGACAGCGACAGCACGTTCAGCGTCGCGATCCGGGTGGAATGGCTGATCTTGAGCGTTCCGCCCATTTTCGGATCGTCCTGAGCCGCGCCCAGAGTTGGCACGGCGAGCGCCAGCGCCATGGCCAGAAGCGCGCTTCGACGTGGGATATGGTAGAATGACATTTCCAGTTCTCCTTGTTGCTGTCCGGCTACGGACCGGACGGTTCGATTGTCGTCGCGTCAGTGTACCACTGTCAGGTCGTCGGGCAGGGCGGTCAGCACTTCCGGCGCCCCTTCGGTCACCAGGAGTGTATGGCCGACGCCCATCCCGTGGCCCGTGTCGCTGTCTCCAATCATGACATGGTAGAACAGCGTCATCCCTGGTTCGCAGACAGTTGCGTTTCCCGAGTAGATCATGGGCGGCACGTCCATGCTGGTTGGAGAGAACGTGCAACCGACCGAATAGCCTGTCGCCCCGTAACGGTGCCTCTTGTAGCCGCCGTCGTCGAGCCCTCGGGCATGAACGTCGAATATCTCGCCCAGGGTCGTTCCGGGGCGCGCGATTTCCGTCATCCGGTGCAGTGTTTCGCGGGCGACATCGTACATCATGCGATGCTCCGCCGGCACGTCGCCGAACAGGATGGTCCATTCCGTCTTCACGTTGTAACGGCGATAGGCGACCGGGTATTCGACGAGGATCTGGTCCTGCGACTCGATCCGTCGAGGCCCTGACACGCCGCGCCCGTACACGGCACGCGGCCCCGAATTGAACAGCGGTGGATTGGGCGGCATGTCCGCGCCATCCCGCAGGATCGAGGTCAGGTAGGCCGCCTTGATTTCACTGTCCAGGATGCCCGGGCGAGAGGCCGCGATCACCGCCTCCAACGACCGGTCGAGGATTTCCGCCGCCTTGCGGGTATAGGCGATTTCCGCCGGCGACTTGATCAGCCGGAGCCGGCGGATCACGTGTTCGTCATCGACCAACGTGCACCAGCCATCCAAGGCATGCTGCACCCGCCAGAGGTTCCAGCCGGTCAGGCCGTGGGTGTTCAACTCGATTCCGATGCGCCCGCCCTTCAGGTGCAGCTCCTCCAGGATGGACTTCAGGTCCATTGCCGGATTGGCGTCGTCGGCATCCCACCAGATTCGAATGTCCTCGATTGTGCTGGTTCGACGCGCCTGAACCAGATCAGGGCGGCGGGTCAACAGGACGATCGGGCGGTCATCCGCTGTTATCACCGCGCACTGGAAGAAGACGTAGCCCCCGGTGTCGTAGCCGGTCAGCCAGAAGTGGCTTTCCTGGGCGAACACAAGCATGGCATCCAAGCCCCGGCGCCCAAGTTCGGATCTCAGGCGCGCCTGCCTTGACAGATGCTCCTCCCGCGGGAACGGAGTGGCTGCGCACGGTTCAATCGACATGTCCTGCGTCCGTTCCCCCCTGTTCGCCGCCGGTGACTTCCAAAAAAGCCTATGGGATGGTATACCATCCGTCAACCATGCGAATACCAGCGCGCACGAAGGGCGCGGCAAATCTGTTCCGACCCTGTGCCATGTTCCGGCGGGTTGCCGTGGCGCCGAGTAAGGAACTCTCTTTGAACGGATCCGTCCGGCCATAAAGGGGCTTGAGACTTGAGCTTTCCACCAGATAAGTCCTTTCCGGACTGGACAGGCAGGAGGTCCACCGACTTGAACGTTCAAGACCAGAGGCTTGCGCCGAGGGCGTATCAGCAGATCCTTGACTTGATACTGTCGGGCAAGACACGGCCCGGCGAGCAGTTGAACGAGCGTCAGCTGGCAGACATGCTTGGAATGTCCCGCACCCCTGTGCGGGACGCCTTGTTGATGCTGGAGGCCGAGGGGCTGCTGGTCCGCCAAGGGCGGATGGGCGTACAGATCAAGCAGATGCACATTGACGAGTTCCTCGACGCGCTGGAGGTCCGCGCCCTGCTCGAGCCGGCGGTCTCACGCATGGCGGCCGGCAAGGTCGACCACGCGGCGCTCGATGAGCTGGAGCGTTCGCTGCACAGCGCAATCGACATGGCGGACGCAACCGGGTGCGGAATGGACCGGTCCCAGACTCGCTGGATCGATGACACTCTGCACAGCCTGATCTCGGATTCTGCCGGCAACGCGCAACTGTCGGCCATCGTGCGAAACTTGCGCCGAAAGACACAGATTTTCGACCTGAAGAACCTTCCGGAGCGCGCGGTCGCGACCTGCCGGGAACATCTGGACATCATCGCCGCACTTCGCCTTGGCGATGGCGAGAAGACTGCCGAGGCAATGGCACTGCACCTCGAACAGGTTCGTGCCAGCATCATAGCTCGGCTAAGCCGGCGATGAACGATTCTTCCCCGGCCCTTGAAAGCACGGACATCCTGCCGGACATCGCCCTGGCCGAGCGGTTGTTCACCGAATTGCGCCATCAGACGTCGGACACACGTGGGGTCACCCGGATGTCCTATGGACCGGGTGAGGAGATCGCTCACGCCATTGTCCGCAGGGAAGCCGAGGCGCTGGGGCTTGGGGCCGAGACCGACGCTGCCTGCAACCAGTACCTGACCCTGCCGGGCCGGACCGATGCGCCTGGGATCGTCATCGGCTCGCACCTCGATTCAGTGCCCAAGGGTGGCAATTTCGACGGAGCTGCCGGCGTGCTGATGGGGCTTTCGGTGCTTTCGGGGCTTGTGGCCGCGGGTCGGGTGCCGCCCAGGCCGATCACCGTGATGGCGATCCGTGCGGAAGAAAGCGCCTGGTTTTCGGCCTCTTACATCGGAAGCCGCGCGGCTTTCGGCAGGCTGACGGCGCAAGAGCTGGACACGGTGGTGCGCGCGGGTGACGGCGTGACCCTGCGGCAGGCCATTGCATCGGCAGGCGGGCATGTTGACGATGTCGCCCGGGGCGGCGGCCACTGGGCTCCAGAAGACGTTGCGGTGTTCCTGGAGCCGCACATCGAACAGGGTCCCGTTCTGGCGTTGAAGGACATGCCGCTTGGGATCGTGACAAACATCAGGGGCAGCCTGCGTTTCCGTCACGCGGTCTGCCGTGGGGCCTATGCGCATTCGGGAACGACGCCGCGCAAGGTGCGCCGTGATGCGGTGCTTGCCGTTTCCGAGCTAGCTGTCGAGTTGGACCGACTGTGGCGCCAGTTCCAGGCGCAAGGCAAGGACCTCACTGTCACTGTCGGCGAGGTCGCGACGGACCCCGAAGAAGCCTCGTTTTCCAAGGTTGCCGGCCTTGTGCGGTTCTCGCTTGATATCCGCAGCAATTCCCTCGCATCGCTGGACGAGTTCGCAGTCGAGCTGAAGTCGATAGCGGCCACCGTCGAATGTGACCGAAACGTCAGTTTCGATTTCGGCCCGCGCACGTCCACTACGCCGGCCAGAATGCACCCGGCGGTGATCGCCGGGCTGAGACAATCCGCCGATGAGGCCCGGCAACCCGTGCTCGACATGCCCTGCGGCGCGGGCCACGACGCCGCCACCTTCGCCGATCTCAGTGTTCCGACCGGAATGTTGCTTCTCCGCAACGAGAACGGCAGCCACAACCCTGACGAGCACATGGACATCAACGACTTCAGCGTCGGTGCGGAGGTGCTTATGCGGTTCTGCCTGTCCCCGCCGGACATCCCGAAATGACCGACTGCGTCATCGTGCAACCCATTGCCCGTTGCGGAGTGGACCTGCTGCAAGGTGCCGGCCTATCGGTCTTTGTGGCCCCTTCGCCGGAACTGTCGGTCCTAAGGCCCCATCTGTTGACCGCCAGAGCGGTGATCACGCGCAACAGCGGACTCTCCGCCGAGGCCATCGGTGCGGCGCCAAACCTGGCAATCATCGCAAGCCATGGAACGGGGACGGATCGCATCGACAAGGCCGCAGCCGAACTGCGCGGAATCAGGGTGGTCAGCACACCCGGAACGAATGCGCAGTCGGTTGCCGAACATGCGCTCGCGCTGATGTTCGCCTGCGCCCGACGCGTTCCTGCCGCCGATCATGCGGTGCGTGCCGGCGACTGGTCATTCCGCGAGCGCGCCCGTCAGCGAGAGCTGTACGGGTGCCGCCTCGGTCTTGTCGGCTACGGCCATGTGGCGCGAAGGCTGGCGGCACTTGCAAAGGGGCTGGGCATGTCCGTGACCGTGCACTCGAAACATGCCAGCGACGCGGACCTCGCCGCCGACGGGGTTCTGCGCGCTTCGAATCTCGAAGACCTGCTTGCAACCGCACAGATCGTCTCGCTTCATGGGCTGCCCGGCCGTACACCTGTTCTGGACGAGGCGCTGATTTCGAAGCTGCGCACCGACGCCATCCTGATCAATACTGCGCGCGGCGTCTTGATCGACGAGGCAGCACTGGCCGCAGCCCTGCGCGGCGGCCGCATCGCGGCGGCCGGGCTGGACGTCTTCTCCCGCGAGCCATTGCCTGGTGACAGCCCGATCCTGGATTGTCCCAACGTCGTTCTGACTCCTCACATTGGTGGCTCCGCCGTCGAGGCGCGAGAGCGGACGGCGCTCGAGGTGGCTCGCAGGGTCGTCGAAGGCCTCGGGATCGCATTGCACGATTGAGGAGCCATGGCATGCAGGAAGAATGCGACGGCAATGCTCCGGTGATCCGCTATCTCGGTGACTCGGCCTTGTCCGTCGAGTTCGGTGACCGGATCGATGCCGGACTGGTTTCCCGTGTCCACGCATTCGACGCCGCCTTCAATGAGCTTCGCCTCGCCGGCGTCGTAGAGACCGTGCCGACCTACCGGGCCACCACCGTCTTTTTTGATCCGCTCACGGCTGACGTCGGCGAAATCGAGGCAACGGTTCTGCGGCTTGCCTCCACCAATGCCGACGTCAGGCCAAGCGGGCAGCTCTGGGAGGTTCCGGTGACCTATGGCCGCGACTTCGGGATCGATCTCAAGGATGTGGCGGCGCATGCTGGGATGTCGCCACGTGATCTCATCGAGGCACACGCCGATCCAGAGTACTTGGTCGCGATGGTGGGCTTCCTGCCAGGATTCAGCTATCTTTGCGGGCTTGATCCGCGCCTTTCGATGCCGCGCCGACCCGAGCCGCGTGCCAGGATTCCTGCATCCTCAATTTCGATCGGCGGGCAGCAGACGGCCATCGGCAGCCTCGAAGGACCCAGCGGATGGCACGTCATCGGCCGCACACCGGCCCGCCCGTTTCATCCCGGCAGAATGCCCGAGTTTCTTTTCAAACCTGGCGATCGCATCAGGTTTCGGCCAGTTTCTGCGCGCGAGTGGTCTGAACTCGATCGGGGCGCGGCACGCGGTGCACTGGTTGCGGAGAGAGTCGACGGATGACCGCGCTCGAGATTGTCAAATGTGGTCCGGGAACTTCGGTTCAGGATGCAGGACGCCACCGCTTTCGAAGGTTCGGCGTGTCGACTGCGGGAGCGATGGACCGGCGGGCGCTGGCGCTGGCCAACGCGCTTGCGGGCAACCCGCCGGACACGGCGGCAGTGGAACTCCCGCTTGCAGGCGCAGAGTTCCGCGTCGTCGGCGGACCTGTTCTCGTGGCAGCCCATGGCCCCGGAACGACGCTGGCCGTGTCCGGTCGGGCTGTATCGGAACGATCATCGGTGCAACTGGCCGACGGCGAAACCGTCATGATCGGCCCGCCGCGGGAGGGCGTGTACAGCTACGTTGCCGTCGCAGGGGGAATTCTGACAAGGCCCGTTCTCGGCAGCCGCTCCTGCCATCGCCGTTCCGGGATCGGCGGGGATGTGCTGTCGCCGGGCGACCGCCTTCCGTGCAATGGCGGTTCCGGCAATGTGCCTTTGTCCCTTCCCGAAGGCAAGAGGTACGACGGCAGTGACGCGATCAGGATCGTCCCGGGCCCGCAGGCTGACTATTTTGAGGAAGCGACATGGCTGCGGCTGCTGTCGTCGCGTTACCGGATCAGTCCGCGATCCGACCGGATGGGCCTCCGTCTTGAAGGTCCCGTTCTTCGGTCTTCGAAGGGGCACGACATCGTGTCCGAGGGGGTGGTTCCAGGCAGCGTTCAGGTGCCCGGCGACGGGAACCCGATCGTCTTGGGCCGGGATTGCCAGACGACCGGAGGCTATCCGAAGATCGCAACGGTAATTTCGACCGATCTGGACCGCCTGGCGCAGGTGCCCATAGGCCGAGACGTGCGCTTTCGCATGGTTTCGGAAGGAGATGCGATTGATGCCGCGCGCCGTTCGGCACTTTGGCGCAGTTCGCTGAAGCTGGCGGTGGAACCTGTCAGCGACTCTTCGCCTGACCTGCTGTCGCACAATCTGATCGGGGGGATTACGAGAGGCGACGACCTTTAGCGTAGCTTCGTCGAGGAAACTGCCCAGCCGTCCTTTTCGAAACCGTCACGCAGCGCTCTTGCCATCGCGACGGCCGACTCGTTGTCCCCATGCACGCACACTGAATCGATCTCGACCGGCAGGCGCTTGCCTGTCACCGATTCCAGCCGCCCCTCGGCCACCATTTCCTTCACGCGGGTCAGCGCGGTTTCAACATCATGGATGACGGCGCCGGGGACCTTGCGGCTTGTCAGGTTAAAACTGTCGTCATAGGTCCTGTCGGCATAGATCTCGCGTATCGGACGCAAGCCTGCACGATCGCAGGCGCGCTCGGTCGCCGTTCCCGGCATCACCATGAATGCAAGTCCGGGGTCGGCGGCCCGTATGCCTCGGGCAACTGCATCGGCAAGGCCGTCGTCGTCCGCACAGGCGTTTCCGAGTGCGCCATGTGTCTTGACATGAGTTCCGGGATGCCCAGTCAGCGACGCCATCGCCTGAAAGGCGCCCACCTGATAGGCAACGAGCATCTCGATCTCGTGTGCCGTGACTCCAATTTGCGCACGCCGCCCGAATCCGATCAGGTCGCGATACCCTGGGTGAGCCCCGACCGCGACCCGCCGTTCGCGAGCGAGGTCAATGGCGCGTCGCATCGTTTCGGGGTCGCCGGCGTGAAATCCGCAAGCGATGTTGGCCGTTGTGACGATGTCCAGCATTGCCGCGTCGTTACCCATCGTCCACGGTCCGAACCCCTCTCCGAGATCCGAATTGAGATCGATCTGCATTGGTCTCTCATTCCCTTCCGCCAACTGTGGCGCGCTCCTCCGGCCGGTGCATCCGACGTTGTTGCACGGCGGCACACCACTGGTATACCGGAATTGCCGGAAAGAGGAGGTCTTCATGTCGGGCGGTCATCTGCTCTATCTTGGCAACGGCCGGGAATTCCGGTCCGTGGCAAAGCTGGACGATCGGTTTGAAGGCTGGGGGCTTGCCGTCCGCCGCTGTTGGGCCTTCAATGGCGAGTTTCCAGACAGCCTGGACGGATATGACGGGATCTTTGTATCTGGCAGCCCCCATGGGGCCTATGAGGATGTCCCGTTCATTCACCGGGAGCATGACCTGATCAAGGATGCAGCGGAGCGGGAAATCCCCATGCTCGGCATCTGCTTTGGCAGCCAGATCCTGGCCTCGGCCCTTTGCGGGCGCGATCAGGTCTTCCGTCGTGAATTCTGCGAGATAGGATACAAGAGTCTCATGGTAACAGAGGCTGCAAGGGACGACCCAATTGCCGGTGCGTTGGGCAAGAGCGTGCACATGTTCGTCTGGCACAACGACGAAGTGCGTGGCGACCACCCTGACATGACTGTCCTCGCAAGCTCCGACATTTGCCCCAACCAGATCTGGCGCTGGCGAGATGCTCCGGTCTGGGGAATTCAGGGCCATCCCGAAATCACCCGGGAACAGGCCCCTGTATGGTTCGAAGAAAACAGGGACCGCATGGAGAAGGACGGAGCCAACGTGGATGCTCTCAAGGCTTCTGCGGATGAGGCCGCGAAAGCCAAGACGATGCTGACACGGTTCGTCGATGTGGTGAAGGCGCGCGCATGGCTCCGCCGCTGATTTACGAGCCTTGGTTCGAGCTTTCCGAATATGAAGCGCGCTTGGCCCGCGTGCAGGCGGAGCTGAAGATGCGCGGGCTTGACGGGCTGCTTGCCTTCCAGCCCGAGACGGTGACTTGGTTGACCGGATTTTTCACGCGGGGATATGGCTCCTTTCAACTTGCGGTCGTTCCAGTCGAGGGCCAGCCGACACTGGTCTGCCGCGATGTCGAGGAGTACTACCTCGACGCAACCTCCGTGTTCCCGGGTCGGGCGATGTGGACTGACAGCGACATGCCCATGGCCGTCGCCGCCAAGGCGATCCGGACAAGTCTGGGCGCGACGGCCAAGGTCGGAGCGGAATCCGCTGCATGGCCCTTGTCGGTTGCACGCTACCAGCAATTGAACGACTGCCTTCCCGGCTATCGGTTCACGGATGAAAGCGGGCTTGTGGGCAAGATGCGCCTGAAGAAGTCGGCCGCCGAGATCGCCTTGCAAAGGCATGCGGGAAAGGCGGCCGAAGCCGGCATGCAGGCGGCGATTGACAGCGCCGGCATCGGAGTCAGCGAGCGTGAAATTGCGGCCGAGGTCTGTGCCGCCATGATTCGGGCGGGCAGCGACCTGCCGGGTCCGGGCGTGATGTCATCCGGGGAACGGGCGTTTCACTTGCACGGCGGCTATTCCGATCGCATTCTCCAGCGTGGCGATGTCGTCCAGATCGAGACGACACCCAACGTGCGCCATTATCACGCTCGCTTCATGCGCCCCATGCGCGTGGCGGAAGCCAGTGACAGGGACCACAAGATAGTTGAAAGCCTTGTCGCGATCCAGGACGCGGCGTTGGACGAAGTGCGCCCCGGCGTTGCGGCTGCCGTGCCGGACGCAATCTACCGCGACGGAGTGCTTTCCCAAGGGCTGCGCGAGACCTATACGAACAAGACGTTCTATTCGGTCGGTCTGCTTCTGCAACCGTCAGGCGGCGAGGCCTTGGAAGCTGCTCCGGGCTGTGACTGGCATTTCGACACGGGCATGACGTTCCACACCTACGTTCTTGCCCAGGGCTTCGGCATGTCAGAGACCATTGCCGTCACCGACACCGGCTACGACCGTCTCACGCGCTTTGGGCGACAGCTCTTTACGGTCTAGTGTCTTTTCACGGGAGCGAACTGAGCGAACTTGTCGGCTTGACTGATGCTTCGCAAGCGCCGAGCTTGGCGCAGGCGCTCGCCATTCTGTCCCACGCCCCTGGGGTCGTGAACATTCAGTTGACTGAGCATGGCCATGGCTTCGGCACCAAGGACCGGGCGGAGAGGGCAAGCCTGAAATTCGCCTTCCCGGCCCGGGGCCACGCGGCCTGGGCAGACAACGCTGCCCCTATGAAGGCCACGCCATGTCTGGACGGCGCCATCGCTTTCATGGACTTCCTGTTGATGCCCGAAGACACCGCGGCATGGTCGGGCATGTTCATTGAGGTCAGTGACGAAGCAGTCCGGGCCATCTATAACCAGAATTGGACGAGCGTGAAAAAGTGAACCAGCCGGGGCCGAGTCCACGGCGCGGCCCCAATGACAGGAGGAGCCGATGCACCCGATCAAGCCCGAGGATCGCAGGGTTGCAAACGTCGCAAGCGGAACTTTCCAACCCTTCCTGACCGACGAAGGGGAACCGGACGGAGAGGTGTTGCAAGTCAATGGCGGCAAGCCTGGTTACGGGTTTCACGTCTACCGCATGGCGCCCGGCACCACGACCAAGGTTCATACCCACGTCGGGGCTGAGGAATTCTATGTCATCGACGGTGATCTGACCGATCATGACGGCTACGAATACAAGCCCGGTGACATCGTCTGCCTGGCCTCCGGCACTTCACACAATTCATCAACCCGGAACGGATGCACCCTTGTCGTGCATCTGCCCGGCGCGGAAGGCTTCTGATCGGTGATCGTCGGTCTTTACCAGACCCCTCAACCAGGCAGCATGGAAGAGGGGCTTGCCACCATTGATGCGGCCTTGTCCGCTGCCGCGCGAACCGGCACAGACATGCTGGTACTTCCCGAGGCCTTTCTGCCAGGGTACACGGCAGTTGCCCGAGAAAGGCCGGAGGCGTGGGACGAAGTCCAGGAAGACATCGCCAACCTCTGTCGGCGCCACAATGTGGCCCTGACCATTGGATTGCCGGAATACGCCGATGACCGGCTGTTCAACACGGCTCGTGCATATTCCCACGACGGGACGCACTTGGCGAGCTATCGCAAGATCCAGCTGTTCGGCCCGGACGAACAAGCGCTTTACGCCTCAGGCGACGCTTATGTGACCTTCGAGTTCAAGGGCACGCGCTTTGGCCTCCTGATTTGCTATGACGCCGAGTTTCCCGAACACGTTCGACACCTTGCCAGGCTGGGTGCGGAGGTCATTCTGGTTCCGACCGCGAACATGATGCCATTCGTGAACGTCAATCAGATCCTCATCCCCGCCCGCGCCATGGAAAACGCCGTGACGATCGTTTACGCGAACTATTGCGGGACATCGGGCGGATTGGCGTATGTCGGTCTCTCGGCCATCCATGGTCCGGACGGCTATCCTCTCGGCGCGAAGGGTGCCGGTGAAGGCCTGGTCGTCGCGGAACTGCCAGGTGGCTGGAACGAGCACGGCATTCCCCTTTCGTGCCAGCTGGACGACCTCAATCATCCCTGGGTGGCGCGCACTTTTGCAGGGCCGGACTTGATGCCATAGTGGCACAATGCCCGCGACGCTGACCGACAACGAGCTTGAAGAACTGGGAGCCTGCGTAGCTTCCATAGGCACACCGGATTTCCCCCGCTTGATCAGCCATTTCTGTGCTTCGCTGTGCCACGCCGATACGGTCTTTCTCAGCGCCTTCTTCGATGACCAGAGACCCGTGGGGCTTTACGGCAACCATACCGACGACAGCCAGAAGGCCTCGCTGGAACTCTACCTTGACGTGGCGTATGTTCTGGACCCCTTCTACCTGTTGTTCCGGGAGAAGAGAGGCGATCAGGTCCTGTCGCTCGACGACGTGGCTCCGGACGATTTCAAGCAATCCGAGTACTACGCCAAGTTCTTTCGCGAAATGGCCCTGACCGATGAGTGCGGGCTGATGCTTCACATCGAAGACGATGCTGCACTCTTCTTTTCCATGGGAACCCAGGCCAAGGGCGCCCGCGCGGACCCGACCAGGCTGAACTCAGCCAAGCCGTTGATCTCGGCTCTTGTCCGGCGGCACTGGACGAGGTTGACGCCCGCCAACACTGACGGATCGGGACGCCTGTCAGCTCACATTCACACGGCCTTCGAAGCCTTCGGCGCTTCCGTTCTCAGTCCACGCGAAGGTGACATACTCCGCATGATCCTGCAGGGGCATTCTTCGAAGTCCATTGCCGCGCATTTCAACAACTCGCCGGAGACGATCAAGGTTCACCGCAAGCGGATCTACACGAAGCTGTCCGTGACGTCCCAGGGCGAGCTCCTTTCGATGTTCCTCGCCGCGCTCGCGAAAATGCCACCGACCGCAGAGGGCGACCCGCTGCAATTCCTTGATGCCGGCTGACGCGTAACCCCAAGTGGTGACTGCGCCTCGGGCAGGGATGGCTGTACCGTCCCTGGCATGCACCGAGCATGAGGGGGCTGTCTCATGAACAAGCCGGACGCCAATTCAGCCTGGGCCAAGGACCGTGCCCATGTGCTCCACCCCTACACGGACTTCGCGTCCTTTCACGAAGAAGGCAGCCAGGTCATAGACGGCGCCTCGGGCATGCACGTCACCGACACGGACGGTCGCAGGCTTCTGGACGGCATTGCCGGTCTCTGGTGCGTCAACATCGGGCATGGGCGTCGAGAAATGGCGGAGGCCATTTCGGCTCAGGTCATGCAGATGCAATACTACAATCCCTTTGGGCATTCGACGAACGTGCCCGCGGCCGAGCTTGGATTCTGGCTTGCCCAGAACGCGCCGGGCGACTTGAACCACGTCTATTACACCTGCGGGGGTTCCACCGCCAACGATGCGGCGGTCCGGCTGGTGCACTACTACAATTCGATGCGCGGCCTGCATCGCAAGAAGAAGATCATCAGCCGGAACTGTGCCTACCACGGCGCGACCTGCGTCGCCGCCGAGCTCACGGGCATTCTGGCAACCAAGAACGGTTTTGATCGAGTTGGACAGGGCTTCATACACCACGTTTCGGCAGCGAACATGTACGCAAAGCCGGATGACATGACCGAAGACGCCTATTGCGACCACCTGGTGCAGGAGTTCGAGGACAGGATCGACCAGCTTGGCCAGGACAGCGTCGCCGCCTTCATTGCCGAGCCGATCATGGGTGCGGGAGGCGTGCTGATTGCGCCCGAGGGCTATCATCGACGCATGCGGGAAGTGTGCAAAAGGCACGACATTCTCTACATTGCGGACGAAGTCGTCACCGCGTTCGGGCGCCTCGGTGAATGGTTCGCCTCGGACAGGCTCTTCGACTGCCAACCCGACATGCTGGTTTCCGCCAAGGGGATCACGTCCGGCTACATCCCACTTGGCGCCACGTTGATATCGGACGAGATCTACGACGTCATCAGCCGTCCACAATGCGAAGGCGGCGTCTTCTCGATGGGCCTCACGTATTTCGGCCACCCGGTTGCCTGTGCCGCGGCATTGAAGAACATCGAGATAATGGAGCGAGAGAACCTCCTGTCGAATGCCGCGACCGTGGGCACGTTCTTTCAGGGCGATGCGCAACGGTTGCGCAGCCTGCCCTTCGTTGGCGACGTGCGCGGGAGAGGATTGATGCTGGCCGTCGATCTTGTCGCCGACAAGGCAGCCAAGGCACCATTCCCGATCAATGCAAGGGCCGGCGAGCGCGTCTTCAGGAAATGTGTCGAGAACGGCGTCATTGTCAGGCCCGTCGGCGATCGCATCGTCCTGTCGCCGCCGATCATCATTTCGGCCGACCAGTGCGCGGCGATCGTGGACGCAATCGAAGACGCCATCATGTCTGCCGAGTTCGCTTGATCCGGTCCATTCCCGCATGGATGGGCGTCCCGTTGCCTGGAGCCGCTTTCGTCAGTCAAGCGGCTCCCTGGGTCGGCTTCCGGAACGGAAACAGCCAACTCTCCTGGAACCGCGGTCCGGCTCGCTCAAGGCGGGGGCAGGCGGTGAAGGAGATGCGGCGAGGTGCCTGGGGGACCGAGAGCGTCCGGCAAGTCACTTCCGGGAAGCGAAGGACTCGGAAGCGGGCCTGCTTCAGCTTGGGGCAACCGGCCAGCGGCTGCCAAGGTCGTGCAGGCCTGCTGCGATCAGTTCGCGCAAGACGTCCTCGTCCACGGCGTCGAGCCTGTTGATGTACAGGCACGACCGTCCCGTTCTATGCTTTCCAAGCCGTTTCAGAGTGTCTTCGAAGTCGGCGTAGCCGGGCATGATGTAGATCGTCAGGCTGGCCTTCCGCGGACTGAATCCCGTGGCGAGGAAGTCACCCTCGCGACCCGACTTGTAGACGTAGTGATAGGACCCGTAGCCGACAATGCTGGCTCCCCACATGACCGGTTCAAAGCCCGTGACCTCCCGGAAGATCTCGTTGAGCCGCAAGGCGTCCGCCCTGCGCCTTTCGGGTTCGACGGCGTTCAGGAACGCCATGACGTCCGCATCGTTCGGCCTGGTCTTGTTTTCGGACATTCCCGTGTCTCATTGTCAATCCACTTATCGCGACAATTGGAACGGCGCACAAGAGACACACCCGTTGACCGAGATTCCGGATGGTGGCTGGGGTTCGCAGAAGCGACTCCGCCGGGCACACGTTCTGCTGCCGGCTGGCGAAGGCCATGGTCATGCATGAGCACGGACCTGGCCTGCAAAACGGATGTCTCGAACACGGCCGTTCTGGGCGGAGTTCGATCCGGGTCTCAAGAGCAGTTTCCGCCACTTGGTCCGGGAAAGTCCTTGAAGTCAGCGCACTGCGAGTTGCCCCTGCGCGGCAGGGCATTGCAGGCAGGTCTGGAGCAAGGGCTTCGCGGCGTGGGCCGGGGCGCGGTCCGGATCATCGGGCGGCAATTCCGGCACACTCCACCCTTCGTGACTCGCGGACCCTGAGAGCGACGTGGCTCTCCCGTAGCGTTGGAACGGCGAGGGTCGACTTGCGCACATGCCGATCAAGTGAACGCAATGCGGGATCTGGGCAAGTGTGGGCGTTGAGCCCCGTCCCGGCCTGCCGGATCTTCGGGGTCGCGCTGGCAAAGCCCGGGATGCGGCGCTTCCGTCGCTTCAGAAGGTATCGGGCATCTGTTGTGGCCGTGTGGTCGCGTCACTTTGCCGTCCGAGCGCGGCAGAGCCCGATCACCGGAGAGTATTCGAGATCGGGAAATTGCGCAAAGTACCGCTCCCCGACCTTGTGGGGTTCCAGATTGTCGATGTCATCATAGCCCAGGCTGTTGAGAATGCCCGGCAGGTCGGGAGGAACAAAGCTGGAAAGCCAGGGCTCGCCACGTCGTGCGACGAAGGCCGCCGCGCTCGCCAGCAGGGGCTGGGCTTCGTCGGGGACCCACGCAGCCTCTGCAAGATAGTCGAACACCACGGTCGTGCCGG
>VXPN01000467.1 GCA_009839535.1 Boseongicola sp. SB0662_bin_57
CAACCGCAGAGTAGCAAGGGCAAATCAAAACTGGCAACTAAATTGGGCTACACCCAATGGGGGACTATGCATGATGCTGCCATGTGCATTGGTCAGTGCCGCAGCGCGTCCATTGCTCCGGCAAGAGTCAAGTGGTGCCTTCCGGATTTCGAATTGCGATTGGCGCGGGGGCATTCTCACGCCGGAATGACCAAAGAGGCGCGACACCACCGGCACCGGGACGCCGTTCATGACTGCGCAGGAGGCATAGAAGTGGCGACCGGCAACATCCGCAAGATGCCCTGCTGTGGCTGGGACCCCAGAGCCTCCAGACCATGTAGATGTACCTGCGCATGGATCTCGCCGAGAAGCTGGGCACTCTCCCGGAGTGACATTCGCCGAGTCTCGGCAAGGGACAGTTCATGGGCGTGAAGGACGAGTTGGTAGCGCTGTTTGCAAACGTCTGAGCCCGAATGTTCATGGGAACCTGATCGGCAGGACAAGCAGTTAGGTTTCGTGGCTCCCATGGCCATTTGGTTTCCATCGAGTGTTTGATTGCCACACTACATTGCCTTCCCGACAGCCGGTCCAGAGGATGTGAGCGACTCCGGGCTCACGCCGTCGCAGAGGCATGGGTTGCCAAGGCGCGTAGGATATGCGCGGTTACCGAGCCTGTTCCTGGCTGACCTCGTTCGGGCTTGCGGCACGAGTCGACGCGAAGACATGATCTTGGATCTTCGTCAGGCGCGTTGTGTGGAATTCCGGCGGGATCGAATCCTCGCCTTCCAGCACCAAGTCCAGAATGTTCTCCGCGACCTTTGGCGCGACGCCGAAACCGATCTTGAAACCCCCGTTGGCGACATGATGGCCAGCGCGCCCGGGCCAGGGCCCGAGCAATGGCGCCCTGCTGACACTGCGTGGCCGAACCCCCGCCCAGCGTTCAATGACCGTGGCCTTGGTCAGGGAGGGCATCACCTCTCCTGCACGACGAATGATGTCATCCAGAAGATCGTCGGTCGTAGTCGGTGCCCCAAAGTCACGTTCCGAGGTCGAGCCGACTGCCACCGTGCCATCAAGATGAGGCACAATGTGAAGGCCGCCCGCAAATATCTGCGGCAGGCCGCCCGCATCATGACAAACGAGTGCGGCCTGCCCCTTCACGCCACCGCCGACCGGTCGGCCAAGCGCGGCGCCGAGCTCCTGCAGGCCTCTGCAGCCAGTCGCCCAGATGACCGGTCCATGATCAGGCCCGTCGGCAACGACTTCCCCTCCGCGCGCCCGAATTGCCGTCGCAAGGCTCCGAATTGCGTCGCGCGGGTGAATGATTGCCGACAACGTGTCGTGAACGAACAGCCCGGTGGGGGAGGGCGGGATCCAGTTGCCTGCCTCCCGAGCGTCGGTGACTTCCCACAATGCGCATTCGCCCCAGTTTGCCCGTGCGGCGTCGGCGCGCTCGCGGGCAAGCGAGATGTCGCGTTCGCTCTTGAGTGGCTGCAGGCGGCCCACGCGGGCGAAACCGGAAGAGACGCCCGAAGTCGCATCGACCCCTTCCCAGAATTCCCGGGCCTCGAGCAGGCTCTCGAGCTGATACTGCTTCAGTGCATTCCAGGGATCGGGCACGTGCGGCTGGAGCGCGCCGACAAGGCCGCCCGACGCGCCCGATCCGGGACCGTTCCGGTCGATGACCCGGACCCGTGCGCCACGCAGCAGGGCCTTCCAGGCGATGGCGAGCCCGAAGATGCCCGCTCCCCGCACCGTCACGTCGACCATTGCCAAGGCATTCCCCCGTTGTCACTGTCACCGCGGAACGGAGCAATTGTAGGGAATGGCTTGCCGGACGACCAGCATCCCGACCTGGAATGGAAGGGCGGCGTGCCCGTCGCGTCGCGCTACGGCGATCCGTACTATTCGCTGGAGGACGGGCTCGCCGAAGCAAGGCATGTCTTTCTCGCGGGCAACGGACTGCCCGACCGGTTCGTGCCGGGCTTTCACGTGGCCGAACTCGGGTTCGGAACCGGTCTCAACGCCATTGCGGCGTGGGCCATGTGGCGCGAATCCGGAATGCCCGGGCCATTGCGCTTCACCTCGTTCGAACTGTGTCCAATGGCGCCAGCTGACATGTCGAGAGCGCTGTCGGCCTTTCCGGAGGTTTTCGGTCTGGCCGCGCCTCTCCTGGCTGCCCTGGGATCTGGTGCACAGGAATTCGTGGCCGACGGCTTGCACTTGAAGATCGTCTTGGGAGATGCCCGCGAGACCCTGGCGCGCTGGGACGATGCTGCGGACGCCTGGTTTCTTGACGGATTCGCCCCTGCGAGGAATCCGGAGCTTTGGACGCCACGCCTCCTGCGTCAGGTCGCGCTTCACACCCGTCCCGGAGCTACCGCGTCCACCTACAGCGCTGCCAGGTCCGTGCGCGCGGGCCTTGCCGATGCAGGTTTCGTCGTTGAGCGAGCGCCCGGGTTCGGTCGCAAGCGCCACATGACGATCGCCCGCTCATGACGTCACAATCGAACCGGAACGGCATCCTTGTGATGATCGCGGCGACCTTCGTATTCGCCGTGCAGGACGGCATCTCGCAGCACCTGGCCGTGACATACAACACCTTCATGGTCGTGATGATCAGGTAC
>VXPN01000259.1 GCA_009839535.1 Boseongicola sp. SB0662_bin_57
CAAGCTCCCGAAGGCGCTTGAACAGGCTGGAGGTGTCCCAACGCCCTCCTCCCATTTTCTGCACCTCCTTGTAGAACTGGTCGACCAATGCCGTCACCGGAAGGCTGGCGCCGAACTGGTTCGCCGCAGCCAGGCAAATTCCCAGGTCCTTCCGCATCCAGTCCACGGCAAAACCGTGCTCGAAGTGATCGTCCAGCATGGTTTCGTGGCGATTTGACATCTGCCAGGAGCCGGCCGCACCCTGGCTGATGACCTCGACCACCGCACGCCCGTCAAGGCCCGCCTTCTCGGCAAAGTGAAGCGCCTCGGACAATGCCTGGACGAGTCCCGCGATCGCGATCTGGTTTGCCATCTTCGTCAGCTGCCCGGAACCGCTCTCTCCGATTCTGCGACAGATCCGTGCATATGCCTGAATGACAGGTTCCGCGCGACGGAACGCGTCCTTGTCACCGCCGCACATGATCGAAAGCTGGCCGCTTTCGGCTCCCGCCTGACCGCCGCTTATGGGAGCGTCAACGAAGGACAGGCCGCGTTCCTTGGCCACCGTGCAAAGCTCGCGCGTGACATCGGACGAAACCGTTGTGTGGTCCACGAAGATCGACCCTGCCGCCATTCCCGCAAAGGCGCCATCCGCCCCAAGGCAGACCGAGCGCAGATCGTCGTCATTTCCTACGCAGGTCATGACATAGTCCGCGCCTTCAGCCGCTTCACGGGGCGTTGCGCAAGAGCTGCCACCATGCTCCCTGGTCCAAGCCTCGGCCTTGGCTCCGGTACGGTTGTAGACGGTGACATCATGTCCTGCGGCAACCAGGTGACCCGCCATCGGATACCCCATGACACCGAGGCCTATGAACGCACAAATTGGCATGGAATCCCCCCTCGCTGCGGCATAGTCTTTGCGTGCCGAAATTCCTACCGCACAGGCGGACACAGTCAACAAGGCACACATGGTCGCTCTCTTTCGCTGGCTTTCTCGAATCGTTGCCGGGCTGCTGGTCCTGGGACTGGCGCTGTCCGTGAGCCTGTACTGGCTTCTGTCGCGTTCGATTCCTGATTATTCGGAGACCCTGTCGGTTCCAGGCATCACCGCTCCCGTCGAGATCGTGCGCGACAACGCAGGCGTTCCGCACGTCCTTGGCGAAACCGACGAGGACGTGTTCTTCGGCCTTGGTCTTGCACACGCACAGGACAGGCTGTGGCAAATGACCATGCTGCGACGCACGGCGCAGGGGCAGCTCTCGGAGATTTTCGGAGCCCGCACGCTGCCGGTCGACGAGTTGCTGCGAAGGCTGGACATCTATTCGCAGGCAGTTGCCTCGGTTGAGGCGCAGGATGCCTACACGCGCCGTGCGCTCGAGGCATACGCCGCAGGAGTCAATGCCTGGCTGGCCGAAGTGAACACGGGCACCCGAGGCCGCGGGGCGCCCGAATTCTGGTTGTTCGAACCCGTGATCGCGCTTTGGCAGCCCGCCGATTCGATCGTCATAGGAAAGCTCATGGCCCTGCGGCTCTCCGGGCATCTTCGTGACGAGGTCCTGCGCGCGCAGCTTTCCGGCATGCTGCCGGAGGCACGCCTGTTCGACATCCTTCCCGACACGCCAGATGACGGCACAACCGCCACATCAGATTTCGCGGCGCTGTTCGGCACGCCCATGCCCGGGCATGCAACGGCCCTGGCGCCCCACATTCAGCTTTCACCCGTCACGCAACCCGGAGCCGAAGGTGCATCGAACGCGTGGGCAGCTGCGCCCGAAAGGTCGGCGGCGGGCGGCACCCTCCTCGCAAACGACCCGCATCTCGAGTTCACCGCCCCGTCAATCTGGTACCTGGCGCGGCTGGAACTGGCCACGGGCGGCGTGATCGGCGGAACGATCCCCGGCATGCCGATCGTGCTTACAGGCCGGTCCGAACGCCTTGGCTGGGGTCTCACCTACACCTATGCCGACGATCAGGACGTCTTTCTGGAGAAGCTGAACCCGGATGACCCGGAAGAGGTTCTCGCGCCTGGCGGATGGAAACGGCTCGAATCGCGCCCGTCAATCATAGACGTGAAGGATTCGGAACCCGTGACCGTCACGTTGAGATGGAGCGAAAACGGTCCGATCCTGTCCAACTCCAGCTACGATCTTGCATCCATCGTCCCGCCCGGCCATGTCGCGTCCCTCGCCTGGACCGCTCTCGATGGCGCCGACACGTCAGCACAAGCCATGATGGGGATCATGCGCGCCGGAAACATTGGCGAGGCGATTTCGGCGGGCGAGGACTTCGTTGCGCCGGCGCAAAACCTCGTTGTCGTCGACCGTGAACAAGTCGCGCTCAAGGTGATTGGGGCGATGCCCCGCCGCTCTGCCAGAAGCCAGACTCTGGGCCGCGTTCCGACGCCGGGCTGGAATTCGGAAAACCGATGGCTGGGCATCCTCCCTTACGCGACGAACCCGGAGTTCCGGATCCCGGCCAACGGCATGATCGGGAACACCAACAACAGGATAACGGACCGGGCCTACCCCTTGCATGTCAGCCATCGCTGGGGTGACACGCAGAGGATACAGAGATGGCAGCACCTGATGGAGAACCGAAGGGTCCACACCCGCGAGAGCTTCATTGAGGCGCAGCTTGACGCCGTTTCCGTCACCGCGCGCACGTTGCTTCCGTTGATCGCACGTGACCTCTGGTTCACGAGCGAAGCTGCGGAGAGCGGCACGGTCGAGCGTCTGCGCCGCGACGCTCTGGATCTTCTGGCCGACTGGAACGGCGAGATGAACGAGCATATCCCGGAACCGCTGATCTATGCGGCTTGGATGAAGCGGCTGCAGGACCGGCTGATCAGGGATGAACTCGGCCCGCTGGCGGACAGGTTTCCGAACGCAAAGCCGATTTTCCTCGAACGCGTTTTCCGGAATGTCGACGGAGCGGGCATGTGGTGCGACGTGATCCAGTCCGAAGATGTCGAGACATGTGGGGAAATCGCGCGCCTCTCGCTGGACGATGCGCTGCTATGGATTGACGAGACCTACGGCACGCCGCTCGAAACGCTGCGCTGGGGAGACGCACATCAGGCCGTCCACAAGCATCCTGTGCTTGGGGAAAGCGGCTGGCTGGCCGCTCTCGTGAACATCCGCCAGTCAACTTCTGGCGGAGACAATACGCTGCTTCGTGGTCACACCGTCGGTGCCGGGTCCGAGCCCTTTCTCAGCCGCCGCGGGGCCGGATATCGTGGCGTATACGACTTTGCCGATCCGGACAGCTCCGTGTTCGTGATCTCCACCGGACAGTCGGGACACCCGCTGAGCCCCCACTATGAGGATCTCGGAGAACTCTGGCGGCGCGGCGAGTACATCCCGATGGTGCTTGATCCGGACCTCGCGAGAGCAGGTTCGATCGGAACCACGTGGCTGTTGCCAAGCGAATGAGGCAGGCGTTCAAAGCCTCGAATAGCGAATGGATTGCGACAAAGTCCAATTCACCTCGATCCTGCTCCCGGTCTCGCTCTCGATCTCGCCAACCACGACTCGCTGATCGTACAGCCAGGCGCGCTTTCGTCCTTCCTTGTGCGTGATCTCTATCACGGCACGGCTTCTCCCAGCACCAAGTGCGGCTTCGATGCGTTCCAGCAATGGCGCGATGCCGACCTCTTCAAGGGCAGAGATCATCACCGCGTCCCCTCTGCGTGAGGCGATCGTGTCCAGTGAAGCCCGCGCATCGTCATCCAGAAGATCAATCTTGTTCCAGACCTCAATCACGACACTATCCTCGCCAACTCCGAGACCCTCCAGGATTGCGAGCACATCGCCTCTCTGCTCCTCGGTCTCGAGATGGGAAATGTCCCGGACATGCAGGATGACATCGGCAACCCGAACCTCTTCAAGCGTCGCACGAAACGCCGCCACAAGCTGCGTCGGCAGATCGGAAATGAAGCCAACCGTGTCAGACAGAATCGCGTCCCGGCCCGAACCGGGCAACCGTACGACTCGCATGGTGGGATCAAGCGTTGCAAAGAGCATGTCCTCTGCCAGCACGCCTGCCCCAGTCAGCCGGTTGAAGATGGTCGACTTTCCGGCATTCGTGTAGCCGACGAGCGCCACGACCGGAAAGGGAATCCTCGCTCGCGCCTCCCTGTGCAAGCCTCGCGTCCTGGCAACCTTTTCCAGTTGGCGCCTGAGGCGCACCAATTGTTCATCGATGGCTCTACGGTCGGCCTCTATCTGGGTCTCTCCGGGGCCACCCACGAATCCCAGGCCTCCCCGCTGGCGCTCGAGGTGCGTCCATGCCCGGACCAGGCGCGTTCGCTGGTAGGACAGCGCGGCCATTTCAACCTGCAGCACGCCCTCACGCGTCACCGCACGGTTCGAGAAGATCTCGAGGATCAGGGCCGTGCGGTCCAAGACCTTGACCTTCCACTCCCGCTCCAGGTTCCGCTGCTGAACGGGGCTCACCTGCCCGTTCACAAGAACCAGCTCCACTTGCCGGGCCTCGACAAGCGCCCGCACTTCCTCGACCTTGCCCTTGCCAAACAGCATCCCGGGAGCAACGCGCGAGAGCCGCACCAGTTCTGCACCCACGAGCGCAACCCTTGGCAACGCCGCTGCGAGCGAGGCAGCCTCTTCAAGTGCCAGGGCCGGGTCACGCCGCCGTCCCTGGCTTCGAATGTCCGGATGAAGCACGATGGCCCGCACGTCCCGGCGTCACCTGATCACCGAGCAGCACACCCCTTCCCCCGGATGCGGGAGAAGTGCGCGGCCTTGCGTGCCGTGCATTGGTGCGGCCCTCGCTGCTGGCAAGTGTTGAGGCTGCGCCCATGCCCGTCGCTCCGCTGGACGGTGACCAATGCGGCACTGCCTGCGAGAGACGCCCAGAACGGCGCCGTCGGCGGGCAGGATGCTGAAAGAACCTGCACGTTTCGCGACACGCCCCGTGTCCCGAGAACCGCTCCGGCAAGGTCGGCCAAGGCTGGCCTCCCTGTGCACAGCCTGACCCCACGTGTCACGATTCGCTCTGCTTCGTGCCTGACCCGGCACATCTGCCGACAAGTCTTCAAGTGCCCGGTGCTGCAGAGTCACGCCCGGGTCGATCTTGAACGCGTGGTTCAGGGTGAACTGGATTCCGGTCCTCATTCCCGTGCTGGTCGGCATGGACACTTAGGGCTTCCGCCCATCAAGATGCCCTCCTGTCAGGAATGGGTCTCTGGCGCCTGTTCACTCTGTCCTTCACCGTCGTAAAGGGAAATCGGCTGCGCCGGCATGATGGTCGAAATTGCATGCTTGTAGACGAGTTGAGACTGGCCGTCGCGTCGCAGCAGGACACAAAAGTTGTCAAACCACGTGATGACGCCCTGCAGCTTCACGCCGTTTACAAGGAACACCGTCACGGAAATCTTTGACTTCCTGATGTGGTTCAAGAACACGTCTTGCAAGTTCTGTCTGTCTGTTGCCATGGGTCACAGCCTCTTTGTCCTTGCTGCCGTTTCTCCGGCCTGTCGCAAGTTTTGACGCCCAATATGGGGGTCCGAGAGGAACATGACCACCCCAATTTCGCCATTTCGTCACATAATTCTCTTCGAGAAGCGCCTATCTCCAGAAATCCGGGTTCAGGAGCGCGATCAAGGCAAGCGTTTCCAGCCGACCCAGTACCATCGCTGCACAAAGAAGACCCAGCGCGGCATTGCCGAGACTCGCAAGCTCCATCGGTGCGCTGCCGGCAATCTCGATCAACGGCCCCGTCGTCGAGAACGCCGCAATCGTCAGTATCAGAGACTCCTCCAGACCCAGCCCTCCGATCAATGAAAACCCGGCCATCACCACGGAGCAGGAAAGAGCAAAGAGCATGCAGAAAACCCAGGCTGCATATGCGCCTTGCCGCCTGAATCGACGCCCTTGCCGACCGGGCCCTCCTATCGAGGAAGGTTGGACCAACTTCTCCATCTCGCGCACGCCATGTTGATAGAGCGCATAGACCCGCAAGAGCTTCACGCCGCCTGCCGTGGTGGCCACGCCCCCTCCCAGCAGCGCCAAACCAAGGAGCAGAACGCCCGGTGCGCCGAGACCTGACCATGCCCGGGCCGCATTCCACTCCTCCGCGACAAATCCCGTCGTCGTCAGGAACGATGCAACCGTGAAGAGCGCGCCCCAAAGCATGCGCAGGCCATCGGACGGCGACATTCCCGAACCTTTCTCAAAGCTCGCGATCCAGTTCCACAGGAGCAGCAAGACGACAGCCACAAGCACGAGAACGAGTCCAAGCCGCAGTTCAGGATCGACCAGAAGGCTTCGCCAGCCACGTGGCCGCTCCTCGCGTGCAAATGTCAGGCGCGAAAGGGCGAAGACAAGAAACATGAGGATGATGAATTCGCCCAACGGCCCGCCCTCGCTTCCTTCCATGCCGCCGACCGGAGAGATTCCCGATGTCGCAATCGTGGACATTGCGTGGCAGAGTGCCACAAACGCGCTGTCGCCGGCGAGATACAGCGAAAGCCAGAGTGCCAGCGTCAGGCCACCGTAGACCGGAAAGAGCCGCAATGCGTAGCGCCGCAGACGCGTGGACGGATTGACCGACAGGCTCGGTGGCTGGTCTTGCTGCCCGATTTCGGTGCCAGACGTGACTTCAAACCCGCCAAGGCTCAGCGGGGCCAGGATTGCAATTGCGACGACCCAGATGAAGAACCCGCCCATCCATCCGACCTGCGCCCGCCAGAGATGAGCCGAGGGCGGAAGCGAGTCCGGATTCAGAATGATCAGCCCCGTCGTTGTGATGCTGGAAACCATCTCGACATACGCATCGACAAACGCAGTTCCTGGGACGGCTTCCGAAACCGGAACGGCCAGCATGACGGGAAGCAGAACCAAGCAGCCAACGACGGAGATCAGGTGGCTGCGCCCGAGACTCCGAATCCGCATGCCGCCAATCGCCAGGGCCACCATCAGGAACAAGAGGCCAGACAGCAGGGCAGCGTAGAAGAACGCCCTTGACGTGTGATGATCGTCGATGGCCAAGGCATGTGCGGCAGGCAACAACATCGAGAGTCCGGCAAGCCCCATCAGGCTCACGATGAACGGCGCATCGCCAAGCCTGAGCATCAGAAAAAGTCGATCGAGACCTGGAACAGGCGCTCAACTTCAGGCACGTCGCCCGCAAGCGCGAAGACCACGATCACATCGCCTTCATCTATGCGCGTCGAACCGGTCGGCTTCTCCATCCTGCCGCTCTTCTCAACCGCTCCCACAATCACGCCATCCGGGAACTCTATGTCGCGGATATGCCTGCCGGACAGCGACGAAGTCGAAAGGATCGGCGCCTCGATCACTTCGGCTTCGGCATCCCCGATGGAGTAGACGCTCCTGACCTGGCCACCATGGCGAACATGACGCAGGATCGAGCTGACGGTCGTTGCCCGGGGATTGATGTGGGCGTCTATCGACAAGGGATCCATCAATGGGATCAGCGTCGGGTCATTGACGAGAGCGATTGCGAACGGGCACCCTGCCTGCTTGGCCCGGACCGAAGCCAGAAGATTGGTGTTGTCGTCGTCGGTCACTGCAAGAATCGCGTCGGCACGCTCGATTCCGGCCTCCGTCAGAAGATCCGAGTTCATGCCGTCACCGTGCAGAACGATCGTGCGCTCCAGAACATCTGCTGCGCTTTCGGCATGTGCGAGGTCCTTTTCGATGACACGTACGTGCCGACGTTCGGCGCGCCGTTCAAGCGCCTCCGCGACGGCAAGGCCGACATTCCCGCCGCCGAGGATCACGATGTGCTCCTGTCGCTGCACTTTCTTGCCGAAAATCCCCAGGATGCGCCCGATGTCCTCAAAGTGCGTCATGACATGAACCTGATCGCCGGCAAACAGCTGGTCGCCGGGACTGGGCGCAAAGAGCCTGCCGTTTCGCCTGACCGCGACGACAAGAGCCCTCAAGGTCGAAAACAGGTCCGTCAGTTGCCGGAGCGGGGTGTCCAGAACCGGGCAGTCCTCGCCCAGCAGGATGCCGAGCAACTGCGCCTTCCCTCCAAGAAACACTCCCGTGTCGAATGCCGCTGGCACGTTCAGACGTCTCAGGGCAGCTTCCGCAACCTCGCGTTCCGGACTGATCACCACATCGATCGGCATGTGATTCTTGCGAAACAGGTCGGAATAGATCTCCGCATGATAGCTTTGCGCACGGAGGCGTGCGATCTTGCGTCTCACGTTGAAAATTGAATGGGCCACCTGACAGGTGACCATGTTGACCTCGTCGGAATACGTGGCCGCGATGATCATTTCAGCGTCTCTCGCGCCCGCACGCTGCAGGACGTCCGGATAGCTGGCATGTCCGGCAACGCCCTGAACATCCAACGTGTCGGTCGCCCTGCGCACAAGATCCGGATTCTTGTCGACAATGGTCACGTCGTTTCTCTCGCCAGAGAGATGCCGCGCGATCTGCCAGCCGACCTGGCCCGCGCCGCAGATGATGACCTTCATGGCTAGCCCCTTGGCCGTTCCGGACGGCATTTGTCTTGCATGCACAACGGCCATGATCAAGGCGCAGCGCGACCAGTTGAGGCGCAGACCGAATCCGGGGTGCCTGCGAACGCTGAAGTCGCGACATGATTTCGGGCCGGGCCACCAAAGGCCCGCCGCGGCAGTCGGGCCTTCTCCTGCGCCTTGCGCGCACGCTACGGTGCCGGGCCGGACGGTGTCCTGCCATGAAGGCCGCGCCAGCGCTCGTCGCGCTCATGTTCGTTATTCGTTCCGGTCAGGTCAGTTGAGCCGCCATTGCGAGGCATGCGCATCCATCTGTCACCTGAAGGCGGCAATCCCCTGCGCGAATTCCATCGCGCCGACGCGCTGCCGACCGAACACCGGAGCTTCGCCCGGATCGGGATTCCCGGCGTTGAACGACGGGCAGATCGAAGCAGTCAGGATTCATTGAGCAACGCGCGGTGCCTGGCTGCACTTCAATACCGGTTCCGCTCCTCAGGCTGTCTCCTCCGCTTCACCCGACGCGGTTCCCTCCGCTGCCGACGCGTTGCGAGAGGATGCCATGACATTCAGTGACTTGAGCTTGCGATGAAGAGCCGATCGTTCCATTCCCACAAACTTCGCCGCCCGGCTGATGTTGCCTCCGAACCGATTGAGCTGCGTGTTCAGGTACTCTCGCTCGAAGATTTCACGCGCCTGCCGGAGCGGCATGTTGGTGAAGTCCCCGGACAAGACGGCTTTGCCGCTATCCTGCGCCTTCGCCCGGCTCTCGCCCTCGACTTCAGTTGCAGTGATATCGCCCTTGTCCGCTCCCAGAATCAGCACCTTCTCGATCGTGTTCTTCAACTGGCGCACATTGCCAGGCCAAGTCATCGATTGAAGCATCGCGACGGCATCATCGGCAAGGTTTCGCAACGGAAATCCTTGCGACTTGTTGAACGACGCAATGAAATGCCGGGCAAGTTCCGGAATGTCGTCGCTGCGGTCGGCCAAGTCGGGAACCGTGATCGGCACGACGTTCAGCCTGTGGAAGAGTTCCTCACGAAAATTCCCGGCTTCCACTTCGGCTTCGAGATCCCGCGTCGTCGAAGAAACGACACGCAGATCAACCCTGACCTTGTCCGTGCCTCCGACACGCTGAAACTGCTGTTCGGTCAGCACGCGAAGAATCTTTGACTGGGTTCCGGGCGGCATGTCGGCAACCTCGTCAAAGAAGACCACGCCACCATGCGCCTCTTCCAAAAGCCCCTGTTCGATTCCTCGCTCGGCGCTTTCACGTCCGAAGAGAACCTCTTCCATGCGCTCCGGCGCGATCGACGCCGAACTGACCGAAACGAAAGGCCCGTTGGCGCGGTCGGAATTGGCATGGATGTAGCGCGCTGCAATCTCCTTTCCGGATCCCGACGGGCCGGTCAGCATCACGCGCCCGTTGGACTTGGTCACCTTGTCAAGCTGTGATCTCAGCGCCTTGCACGCCGGCGACGACCCGACGATGTTTGCCGACCTCAGTTCCTTGCGACGCAGTTCGGAATTTTCCCGCCGCAGCCGCGAGGTTTCCATGGCCCGCGAGATCACGACCAGCAACTGGTCGATGTTGAACGGCTTCTCGATGAAGTCATAGGCGCCCTGCTTGATGGCGGCGACGGCAATCTCGATGTTGCCATGCCCCGAAATGATGATGATCGGAACGTCGGGATTGTCGCGCTTCGTGTATTTCAGGATGTCAATTCCGTCCATGCGGCTGTCCTTCAGCCAGATGTCGAGAATCATCAGGCCGGGCGGTTCCCGATTCAATTCGGCCATCGCCTCTTCCGAATTCGCCGCCATCCGGGTGTCGAAACCCTCGTCCCCCAGAATGTCCGAGATGAGGGTCCGAATGTCTTCCTCGTCATCGACAATCAGAATGTCACCCATCAGCGTGTCTCCCCCGTTCGGCAAGCAAAAGCGCGCTGGCCTGGTCGTTGCCAGCCGCCAAGGGCAGGCAGATTTCTGCGCGGGCCCCGATCTGGCCCGATTCGTCCAGCGGGTCGGCGTCCGTCAGAGCCAGCGACCCTCCGTGCTCCTCAATGATCTTCTTCACTATGGACAGGCCCAATCCGGTACCTTTTGCACGTGTCGATACATAAGGCTCGAAGAGCCGTGTCCGATCCTCTGGCAACCCGATCCCGTTGTCGGAAACCGCAATGTGCGCAACTTGTCCCTCGACCTTCAGGCTGACATGAACCTTTGGTGTGTAAATTTTTGTCTCCAAACCTTTTTCCGATATGCTCTCGATTGCTTCACCGGCATTCTTGATCAAGTTTGTCAGCGCCTGGCCTATCATTGTCTTGTCCACCTCGGCATAAACCGGTGTCCTTGGAATCTCCGAAACCAGCTCGTGCGCATCGGTTGTCTCCTGCAACGTCACCACATCCCGAACTGTCGCAGCCAAGTCCTGTCGGCTGCGCTCGGGCTCCGGCATTCGCGCGAACCTGGAAAATTCGTCCACGATGCGCCTCAGATCGTCTGTCTGGCGCACGATCACATCGGTCATCTGGTCAAGCTGGTCAGCATCAGCTCCCGCCACCGGGCGGAATTTCCGCTTGATCCGCCCCGCAGAAAGCTGGATGGGCGTCAATGGATTCTTGATCTCGTGAGCGATCCTCCGCGCCACATCGCCCCAAGCCGCCATTCGCTGGGCCGTGACGAGATCGGTCACGTCGTCGAACGCAATCACGTATCCCTCCTCCTCGCCTTCCTCGCCTTGCCTTTTCGCGACCCGCACAAGGAGTGACTCTGCAACACCGCCCCGCGACACCCGGACTTCATCCTGCTCGGTAACGCGACCGCTTTCATCCAGCCGGTTCAGCAGGGGCCCGAATTCCGGAACCGCCTTCTCCAGCGCCACAGACAGGCTGTCACCCTCGATCTTCAGGATACGCTCCGCCGAACGGTTGATGAACGTGATCCGTCCCTGGGTGTCGAGGCCGATCACGCCTGCAGTCACCGAGGAAAGCACGCTGTCGAACAGCCGACGCCGCCGTTCGATCTGCCGGTTCGTCGTGAGCAACCGCTCGCGCTGGCCCTTGAGTTGCCGGGTCATCTGGTTGAAAAGGCGGCCGAGCATCGCGATTTCGTCGTCGCCGGGCTCCTCCCGCACCTGCACGTCCAGGTCTCCAGCGCCGACACGCTGGGCGGCCCCGGCGAGACGGCCCACGGGACGCGCCAGCCGCTCGGCGAACCAAAGGCCCAGCCATGTCGCCGCCAGGATCAGGATGACGGCAAAGCCAAGGTACAGGAGTCCGAACTCGAATACGAGCTGCCCGCGCGCCGCCTCCAATTCATTGTACAGCTTCGCCGTTTCCGCCGCCTCGTCCAGAAGTCCGAGAATCTTGCCGTCGACATTGCGCGAAACGTAAAGATACCGGTTCGGAAACGCCGCAAGCATCACGAGCGCCCGGAATTCGTCCGTCTCCAGATCTTCAATGATCACCGTCTCGCCAGCAGTGGCAGCGGCGATTTCCTGCTCGCTCGGCACTTCAAAGTCGAACAGGTAGGATCGTTCCCCACGGGTACGAATCTCCCCGGTGCCGTCGATGACGTATGCCTCTCGCAAACCGCGTTGCACCTGGCCCTGCCCCTGCCCCAGCAATTGTCGGAGATCACCGTCGGAAACAAAAATCGACCGGTTGCGCGATGCATTGAGGAACTTCGCCAGCGCCTCGGCATCTTCGGCGAGGTCGCGTCGCTGGTCTTCCTGATAGGCCACGGCTGCCGACAGGGACGCCCGTACAACGCCACTCACCCGGTCGGAGAACCAGCTTTCCAGCCCGACATTGATCGTCAACCCGGCAAATATGGCCACCATTACGGTTGGGATGAACGCGATCAGCGCAAAGACACCGGTCAGCCGCAAGTGCAGGCGGGATCCCGCCGATCTCGCACGTCGCGCGGCAATCATCGTGGCAATCCGCCTGGCGACAAGGGCCGCAACCGCCAGCGCGTAGATCAGGTCCGCCAGAAAGACGAGACGCAGCGTCAACGGCGAGGAACTTCTATCGAGCGGACCAAGCACAAGAAAGGTCGCCAGAACCAGGACAGGTCCCAGAATCACGAGACTCAACGGCCCGGCATTGCGGAACCGCCGCAATTTCCAGAACGGACTGGCCGCTATCGGCGGCCTTGTACGTGCTCTTTGGGCCACAGGGGTTCCCGTCAAGATTCCGCGTCACGCCCCGCGACCGCCGCTGCATGTTGAAGATCTGCAACAGCGACCGCCGGATCGGCACGCAATTGTTGCCGATTTACATCAATTTGCGGCGCCGTGCCACGCGAATGTCAAGTTCAGTGATCTTTTTTCGCAGCGTATTGCGGTTGATGCCCAGCAGTTCAGCGCACTTGGCCTGGTTTCCTCCCGTAGCATCAAGTGCCGTCTCGATCAGCGGCAATTCGACTTCGCGCAGGATCCGATGATAGAGCCCGGCCGGTGGCAGATGCCCCCCATGCAGGTCAAAGTACCTCCGGAGATGCCTGGCAACCGAAGTGGACACGCCATCGTCGGCGTCGGCCGCGGGAACGGCCTCCGGCTGGCTATCAAGAACCGACTTCACGTCCGATCGCAGAATCCGCATCTCACCGCCCATCAGCATCAAGCGCCGCACGGTGTTTTCAAGCTGGCGAACGTTGCCGGGCCAGGAATATGCGCGAAGAAGCTCGACGGCGTGACTGTCGAATTGACGTGCCGGCAATCCATCATGCTCGGCCCGCTGCGCGAAGTGCCGGGCAAGCAGCATGATGTCGTCGATCCGGTCTCGGAGCGACGGCAATTTCAATGTCATTCCGCTCAGCCGATAATACAGGTCTTGCCGAAAGCCGCCCTTGTCCATCGCCGCTGCAAGGTCGGCCTGCGTGGTCGCAATGATGCGCGGGCCGTCTTCCTTCAAGTCGTCCAGCATACGGACAATGCGGGCTTGCGCTTCGAGCGGAAGGTCGGCGACTTCATCGAGCAAAAGGGTTCCGTTCCGTGCCCGGTGCGCCAAAGAGGACGGCTCCTCGACATTCTGGAAATCCATCCCGGTCGCGCAGAAAAGTGGCATGCTGCGCCGATCGCCCAAATCGTGGATGGTGCGTGCAATCAAGGACTTGCCCGTCCCGCTTTCGCCAGTGATCAATATCGGCAAATCGGCATTCATCACCCGGGCAATCGCTTGATAGAGCGACTGCATGGCCGGGCTGCGTCCGACAAGGGGCAGGTCCTCGACCACGACATCGTCCGTTTGGAGCGCCTGCGAACGAGATTGCGACCTGTCGGCAAGCGCCCGGCTTACCCGCCTCATCAGGTCAGGCAGATCGAAAGGCTTGGGCAAGTAGTGATATGCGTCCGCCTCGGTTGCCTGGATCGCCGTAACGATAGTGTTCTGCGCAGAGATCACGATGACCGGGAGGTCGGGACGCACCGAGCTGATCTCCGGGACCAGCTCGATTCCGTTCCCGTCCGGCATGATCACGTCGGTGATCACCAGATCTCCCTTTCCCTCGTTGACCCATCGCATCAAGGTAAGAAGCGAAGATGTGGCGTGGACCTTGCAGCCGCCTCGGGTCAGGGCTTGGGTCAGCACCGTTCGGATCGTGCGGTCGTCGTCAGCTACCAGTACCGTGCCATCCATTGGATCCTCGCCGTGCTATTGCTGCTGATCTTTCGGAGCGACCGGAAGCGACAGGCGGAAGGCCGTCCTGCCCGGCGTACTGTCCACGGTGATCCAGCCATCGTGCTCGGAAACTATCTTCGAAGCCAAGGCAAGGCCCAGGCCGGTCCCGTTCTCCCGGCCTGAGACGAAAGGATCGAAAATGCCTGGCAAGATGTTGGGCGGAATGCCAGGACCGTCGTCAACTATCTCGACATTCAGCGCCAGTCCGGTCGTGCGCCCATTGCGTCGAATTTTCGACGACATGTCATAGAATGTGCGAGTCCGGATGCGTCCGGGCGAACCGCCTGTCGCTTCGGCAGCATTCTTCAACAGGTTCGAGAAGACCTGCAGCATCTGGTCTTCGTCCACCAAAACCAATGGCAGTGACGGATCAAACTCGTCGAAAAACTCCATATGTGCCGCAAATCCCACCGATGCCGAACGCTTCGCACGAGCAATGAGATCGTGGACATTGATCGCCCGGCAGACCGGTGGCCGCAGGTTGCCGAACTGCTCCACCTGCTCCAGAAGCCCAAGAATGCGCCGCGTCTCGCTGACGATCAGGTCGGTCAGGGCAAGATCATCCTTGACAAGGCTCATGCCAAGAAGCTGTGCGGCGCCCGTGATGCCTGCCAGCGGGTTCTTGATTTCGTGCGCGAGCATTTCGGCCATGCCGATCGCGGACCTCGCGGCCGAGTTCCCGGACATCGCCTGATTCAGCCGCTCTCTCACGAACCTGGGTTCCACCAGCATTACAAGATGATCTGATGTGCCAATCACGGGCGCCAACTTGATGTCACAGCGTTCGGCCGCGTTGTCGCCCGTGATGACATTCATGTTGTTCATGAAGAGCGGGGCCTGCTCGCGCCGAACTCTCGCGGCGTGTGCGCTCATCGGCGCGTCCGTGGCAAATGCATCGAATGCGAACAAGCCGACTGACTGCCGGGCCGAAGAATTCAGATAGCTCTCTGCGGCCGGGTTCATCCCAACGATTCTGTCTTTCCCGTCCAGCAAGATTGCAGGCACGGGAATCGACATCCAGAGGCCGTCCTGGCTCTCGGTCATTCATGAACCGCCGCAACTGCCGACGCCGGAACCGGCAACAAGGCAACGCATGCGGGCCTGGCACACGCCCTGAAGCCGGAGCAACTTCCTGGTCCGGGCAACTGGATTGCCTGCACGTGGAACAGCCGACACATCGCCCGCTCCTGCAACAGGCGTCGAGATCAGTGACAGCTCATGCGGAAATATCGAGAACGTGGACTCAATCACTGCTCCTCATATCCCTTCTTCTGAATTGCGCCCTGCCACACCGGCCCTGCCTGAGCAACAATTGCTGTGTGGAACTGCACATGTCCCGATGTCGGACAACACTGGTCCAAGCCTGTCATCCAAAAATTTTTCCTTTTATATCATACCGTTGGAAAGGCGTCAAGATGCCAAGCAATTCGATCCGAATTCCTGAACGCCATGCTCGGACATTGGCACGACATTCGCAGAGCCGTTGCGGGAGGACAGTTGGCTGGCAATGCTGCACCCGAGCTTGACCGGGGGCGACCTGACGCACCATTTGCCGCTGCACACGACTCGCACGCGCCCATTGGTGAAGCGGGCCTGTCGTGTGCGGCAGGAGAGTCCCATGCGTCGAATGAACACTCCGCGAAATTCAATGCAAATGCCAGGTCACAGGGTACTGCATTCGAGATCGCTGAATTGAACGCAAGAAACGTGGCTTGAAACAGGAATGCGCCACAATTGGCAGATCCGGTGTCAAAGGTTCTGGAATTGTGCAGGCCTGCCTGGCCGGCATTGTCAGAAGCGCAGGCACAGCATAGACATTGCGACATCAAGTGAAGGATGTGGTCCGCGATGGAATTTCGCCTAGGCAACGGCTTTGACGTACATCGGTTTGGTCCCGGCGAACATGTGACCCTCTGCGGCGTGCATGTGGCTCATGAGCGCGGCCTGACTGGCCATTCGGACGCCGACGTTGCCATGCATGCAATCACCGATGCGATTTATGGCGCAGTGGCAGAGGGCGACATAGGCCAGCACTTTCCGCCGTCTGACCCGCAATGGAAAGGTGCGGAAAGCGCGACGTTTCTGAAGCATGCGACCGCTCTTGCAGACAAGCGGGGCTTTCGGATCGTGAACGTCGATGCCACAATCATTTGCGAATCTCCGAAGATCGGCCCTCATGTGCCCGCGATGAAGGCGCGACTTTCCGAAATCACCGGGCTTGCCCGGGACCGAATCAGCGTCAAGGCAACGACGTCAGAGCAACTGGGATTCACTGGCCGGGGCGAGGGCATCGCCGCAATCGCGACCGCCGCCTTGGTGCCAAAGTGACAAGGCGCCTCCTTCTCAGCTTTTTCTTTGCCGGCTTCCTCCGCCCCGCTCCTGGCACGTGGGGGTCGTTGGCGGCCCTTCCTGCGGCATGGGCTTTCTGGCAAATCGGCGGACCGATTCTGCTTGCCGTCGCAATCGTTGCCGCCTTCGCAGGAGGCACCATGGCGACAGCACGGGAACTCGAGGAAGGCGGAACGCACGACCCTGGCTGGATCGTCATTGACGAGGTCGTTGGCCAATGGATCGCGCTTCTTCCTGTCGCTGTCGGTGCCACGGCAGCGGGTACGGCCCCAACAAGGCTGTGGCCTGGAATCCTTGCAGCATTCCTGCTGTTCCGTCTGTTCGACATCTGGAAACCTTGGCTCGTGGGTCATGCGGACCGTCGCAAGGACGCGCTAGGCGTCATGCTTGACGATCTTTGGGCCGGAATGTTCTCGGCCTGCGGCGTCACCGCACTTGCGGCCATTGCTCATTACGGGCTCGTCCCGTGAACGTGCCAGATCTCCTTGACCGCGCACGGCGCGCTGGCGTGATGATTGCCACGGCGGAAAGTTGCACTGGCGGCCTGGTGGCAGCCAGGATTACCGACATTCCTGGCTCCTCGGACGTCTTTGAACGCGGCTTCGTCACCTATTCGAACATGTCAAAGATCGAACTGCTGGGAGTTGATGCCGGAACCATCGCGCGGCATGGAGCGGTAAGCCGGCAGGTCGCGAAAGCCATGGCCGAGGGCGCGATCAAGAACTCTGAAGCACATGTCGCCGTCTCGATAACCGGGGTCGCAGGCCCGGGCGGTGCCGGCCGCAAGGCCGAAGGGACGGTCTGCTTCGGCCTGGCCACGGTGCATGCCGGCACGTCCACCGAAACCCGACGATTCGGCGCGATCGGTCGCGAGAGCGTCAGGGCCGCCAGCGTGCAACACGCCTTGGCGTTGATCGATTCCGGCATTGCCGAATTGCTCAAATGATTGGCCAGTGACGTCAAATTTGCCAAAAAGTTAGGCAATTTCAGAAGCGCCTTCCAAATCGCGCAATTTCTGCGCCGTCCGGCTTTAGTTTCCGGCGATGCTGCTGTTTCTGACTGCGCAGGCAGACCTTTGGAAGGAGAAGTTTCATGGTTGGGGCGGACACGGCTTGGATAATTGTCGCCACGGCACTCGTGCTACTCATGACATTGCCAGGGCTGGCACTGTTTTACGGCGGGCTTGTGCGGGCACGAAACGTCTTGAGCGTCTTGATGCATTGTTATGCGCTGGCTTGTCTCATGAGCATCTTGTGGCTGGTTGCGGGTTACTCGATCGCGTTTGGCGACGGGACGGGAGGCATTTGGGGCGGACTCGGCAAGATGTTCCTGAACGGCGTCGACACAACCAGCCTTTCGGGGACACTGCCCGAAGTTCTCTTTTTTGCGTTTCAGATGACGTTCGCCATCATCACGCCCGCCCTGATTGTCGGCGCCTATGTGGAGCGCACCAAGTTCTCGTTCGTGCTCGCGTTCTCCGGGCTCTGGATGCTGATCTGCTACGCACCCGTTGTGCATTGGATCTGGGGTGGCGGCATGCTGTCCGACGGAGGGATTCTCGGCGAGACCGGAGTTCGCGACTTTGCCGGCGGCATCGTGGTTCACCAGACCGCGGGCATCGCCGCAATCGTTCTCGCCGTCCTGCTGGGGACGCGAAGGGACAAGTCAAGACCGCCTCACAACCCCGGATACGTCATGGCAGGAGCGGCGCTGCTGTGGGTCGGCTGGTACGGCTTCAATGGCGGATCGCAACTCGCGGCCGACGGCGGAGCTGCCATGGCGATAGCCGTGACACATATTTCGGCCGCGACGGCTTCACTGACCTGGGCTCTGTGGGAGCGCATCAAGCACGGCACTGCATCGCTCGTCGGCATGGTGACAGGCACAATTGCGGGGCTTGCATCCATCACGCCGGCTTCCGGCTTTGTCGGCCCTCTTGAAGCGCTCGTCATTGGCGCCATAGCGGGCATTCTCTGCCTGGAGGCGGTCCATGTAATCCGTGACCGCCTCAAGATCGACGACACGCTCGACGTATTTGCCGTGCATGGGGTCGGTGGAATCTTTGGAACCGTGATGCTCGCGATTCTTGGCCATGCCAGCTGGGTCGGACAGATCGGCGGCGTCGTGGTCGTAGGCATCTATGCGACCGTCATTTCGATCATCATCGCCATCGTCTTGAAAGCGCTTCTTGGCATGCGCGTCGACGAAGAGACGGAAGTGACCGGCCTCGACATCGCGCAGAGTGGCGAGCGGGCATATGACATGACGTCCTGATCCCCTTTCGGGCGTGGAGGATTCTTGCCTTGCGCCCCAGGAATCGGTCCGAAGAGCCGTCATCGAATCCGAGCCCTTCGGACCGGAGTGCCGCCGGGCAAACCCTTGCTCAGTGTCAGGGTAGCGATCATTGCCCGGCGGCCGGAATTTCACGGATCGCGCAATGCCCGTTGTTCTCCCGTTTTCGCCGCGCAACGGCTGCCGTCAGCAGCCGCAATGGCATCGTCCACCCCCATTGCGCGGCGTCTGCATACGTGCGTGATCCTTTCCGCTTTCGAGGCAAATCGCATGCCTCACCGGATCCAGCAGCATGATCCTTCTGGCTGGCATGCCGGAATCCCTGTTCCGGTCGCATATGACCCTGTCGAAGAGGACCAGCGATGGCAACTGTCAGCCTGGAGGTTCCAAGGGCGGTCATTCGAGCCTTGTCGATGAGGCATGCAGGCGCAATCCAGTGCCAGGCAACGCTCAGCTAACGGCCGTTAAACCGCGCAATCATTTCATCCCATAAGGGAACCAGAGCAAGCAAGCCGTCCCAAAATGACTGGTCCCGGCGCCGGTCAAAGTCCTCCAGCGAAATGCCTTGCTGCTCGACCCATGTATAATAGCCCAGGTTGAAGATGCGCTCCCGTTCATATCGACCCAGTTCCTGCACATGATCGATGCCTGCGCCAAGAACATAGCGGCCAAAGGTCTCCGCGGCGGTCACTTCGTCGAATCGGCCACCGAAATGCTTGTCCGCAGCAATGCCGATCTCGGTCTGGTACATGTCTGCTCCGTCAGTCGCCACGGTGAGCACCACGTCACGTTCACCCAGATCCATGTACCTGGCGTACTTGATCGCTCCAAGAACATTGGCAATTGACGACAGCCCCAGATTTGCCAAGCTGGCCATCAATTCCTGGCCTATCCCCCTGTGATCCGAGAGATGTCTTCGCCCAACCGGAGTATTGAACAGAAGGTTCAGACCGTCACAGGCGTTGCCTGACACACCGATCACGAAGTCGGACGCCATGACATTGTGAATGAGTGGGACGTGCTTGTCCCCGATCCCCTGAATGTTGTGTTCCCCGTAGCCGTTGTACAACAGGGTCGGGCACTCCAATGCTTCGATCACGCCGATGTCCGTGCCGAGGACCCGTTTGAGGTGTTCCCCTGCCGCCAGCGTTCCACCCGAACCGCTTGCGGCAACGAATGCGCGCGGGCGCAGGTGGTGATGGGTGTCCAGATGCTCGGAGACGCGTTGAAGGGCCGGACCGGTCACCGTGCGGTGAATGACGTAATTTCCAAATTCGCTGAACTGGTTGAGAACCAGGTTCTCCGGATCCTTGGCCAAGGCATTGCAGGCGTCGTAGATCTCCTTCACGTTGCTTTCCGTGCCCGGTGTGCGGTGGATGTCGTCGGGATCCACAACCCATCGATTGAGCCAGTCGAACCGTTCTTGGCTCATGCCTTCGGGCAGGACCGCAATGGACCGGCATCCCAGCAAGGTGCCGATCGCCACGCCGCCACGGCAATAGTTGCCAGTCGATGGCCAGACGGCCCGATGCCTTGTTGCATCGAACGCACCGGAGAGAAGGCGGGGAATCAGGCATCCATAGGCTGCAAGCACCTTGTGCGCGCCGATCATCGGAAAGCGGTTTCCCAAAGCCACCGCTATCCTGGCCCTTACGCCAGTCAGGGCTTCCGGGAGAACGACATGTTCCGGCACATCAACCAGGCTTCTCCGGTCCGTGCCGTTGTGCCAATGCAACCGAAACAGATTGCGAGTGTCAGGCCCGTCGGGATCGACATCGGCGATTTCCACAGACTTTGAGGCAAGATGAACCGCGGGACCGGCAAGTTCCTGAATCCTGGGAAGAACTACCCCGGCACTTCGCAACTTCTCGACGTTTCGACCATACGCGGCATGATCGACAATTTCCTGTTCCAATCCTGGGAACATTCCTGCTCCTCTCCCTGAGTGTTCAAGTGCGCGGCACAAGCGATCCCCGGACCGAATTCCATGCGGTCAGGCATCGCAAGAGCATCGGCCTTGTGTCCGAGGCGCCGTTCGGCTCCAGAATCGCTTGCCAGCCAAGGTCGTCCGCGACTCTTCCGAATGCAATGCCGGACAACCTCCCGGCACCGCACCGATACACGATCTCGGGCAAATTGCCGATGCACTTCAGGCCCCTTTTCAACTCAATCCGGGCGAGACCGAGTCTCCACCATGCTGAGGCGCCGGTTGGGGACTCGCTCATTCGTCCTCCCATTGACCAAAACCTTGACTTCAGCGACGGGCCTGCCAAGCGCCCGGCAGGGTCGAACCGGATCCAACACGGCCATACGTGTCAGTCAATCACCGGCAATTCCGCAGGCGCACGGCGGGTCAGAAGCTCGGCGCCGTTCTCGCGGATCACGACATTTTCTTCATGCACCATGGTCTTGCCGTCACCGAATCCCATACCGGGCTCTATCGTGACAACCATTCCGACCTTGAGAACTGTCTTGTCAAAGCGTGCGTGCGACGGCCATTCGGTCAATTGCATGCCAAGCCCGTGGCCAAGGCGGCCAACGTCTCCTTCGCTTGCTCCGTTTGCAATCAGAACACTGGACATGGCCTGGAAGAGATCGGCTGATCTTGCGCCGGGAACCGCTGCTTCCATTCCCGCCTCGGTAGCGGAGTGCAATACGTCATAGGCCCGCCGAATATCGTCCGAGGCAAATCCAAGAGCGAAATTCCGGTCGAAGTCGCAAAAGTACCCGTCAAAGACCGCCCCGGTGTCGAGCATCAAGACCTCTCCAGAACTCAGCACGCGGTTGGTGGGATGCTCGATGACACCTGCAATGCCGCCCGGACCAGAGCCGCCGACCAGATAGGGAACGTCGTCGACGCCTCGCTGCAACAGGTCGATCCGCATTTTGGCGAAGGCCTGACGTTCGGTGTCGCCGATCTGCACAAAGCCAGGGAGCGCCTCGAACGAATCGGACGCAAGTGCGCAGACATGGGCGATCTTTTCGATCTCGGCCTCTGACTTCACCATCCTTTGCGCACGCACGATGCCGGTAGCGTCGACAAAGCGGTCAGCCCCGACCAGTGCCCGCAACCGGTCAAAGTCGGCAGCGGGCATGCGGACATGGGTTTCGTGTCCCATGGGAGTCCCGATCCTTCCGTCGGCACCGGCGACTTCATTCAGTGCTTCGGCCAATAGCGTTACGCCGTCGTCATCCGGTCGCGGAGCTGGCCAGGTGCGGACATCCTCGACCCAGGTGGCGGCCATGCAAGCGGCCCCAATCCCGGGAATGACCGCGATCGGCTTGCCTTGGCGCGGAATGAGCAGAAACCAAGGGCGCGTCGGGCTTTGCCAGAACGGCGTGTGCAAGCCCGAATAGTAGCGAACCTCGGGTTCGGTCGACAGAAACAAGGCGCTCAACGCGAACCTGTCCATCATTCCTTGAGCGATCACCGTGCGCGTCTCGAACTCGGTGGCATTGAAGCCTCGGACCGGCGAAGGTCTACGGTCTATGGCCAATTCGGTCCTCCTTCGGATTGAACATCCGCGACTCGCGGACTTGGGAGCCTGCGTGATCGCGGCCACGCGCCGAACGAGGTTGACCCGGGGCGGCATCGTTTCTCCTGCATCGGCGGCTGCATGTTGCCAGTTTGCAATGCCCCCGGCGGTTCGGCCATCGAGAATTGCGACTCTTCTCCATGTGCAACCGGACCGCCGCACGGGTGGCCAAGGATGCCGGTGATGATGCTCCCGGGCCGGCCCATCCTCGGAATGGCTGTGCCTGCAATGATGGATGACGGCATCGAGGTCTTCCGGTTGGAACTGCATGCCGCAACGGCACTCGCCGGTCTCGATTGCGCAATCAGTGCTTCTCATCCGGCAGGATCTCTCGGTTCGTCCGGATTGCCGGCACATTCAGGTCGACATGGCGCGTTGCGCGTCCCGGGCTCGACCGCACCTACAAAATGACCTCCTCCAGAGTCTTGGGGTGATCGGTGATCGGCTCCCAGCCACTCTCGGTGACGATGAAGCTGTCGCCAACCTGGGCGCGAAACGTTTCGACCGAAACGGATCCGTCCACGGCCAGAACCATGCCGGGCTGCAGGATCGTGGTGTCCCCGGTCACCAGTTGCGGCCTCTCGAGAAAACTGAACCCCGTCGCCCGCCCACACCGAAACGGGTATTCGTAACCGGCACCCGCGATGACTTCGGCATAGGCGGCATGAACGCTTTCCGCAGTCACGCCTGGACGCAAAGCGTCAAGCGCCGCCTTCTGGCTTGCTACCGCCACTTCATAGACCGTTGCCTGTGACTTGTCGACGATCTCGCCGATCCAGAATGTCCGGTCGAACCCCAGCTTGAAGCGATGGAAGTTGGTCATGCCACAGAAGCAGAGGAAAACGGGTTCGCCACGGCGCATGACTCGCGTGGAGGCCCTGCGATGCGTATTGATGATCGTTTCGCCCGAGGCCATGATCTGAAGGAAATGGGTGTTCGGTGACATGTAGGCATCCTCGTAGTGCGCCGACAGAAGTTCCGCCGCCTTGCGGGTGCCTGCCTGTGAAGTGGCGATCGCCACCTCGTATTCCGGCACGCCGTCGGCGATCGCGGCCCGGCCGGCCTCCATCATGGCTTGGCCCACCTGACCGGCATGCCGGGCAAGCTGCAGTTCCTCGTGCGACTTGATCATCCTCAAATCGGCCAGAATGGCTGCCGCGTTCGTCAGTCTTCCGGAATCCACCAGTTCGCAGACGAAAGTGCGCACAACCGGCGGCATTTGATCGGGTTCGATGGCGACGCAGACCGCATCCTTGACGATGCCCGGCAGTTCTTCGCGCCATTCATTTCCTTTCCCGTCGTTCCAGGGTGCGATCCTCTCAACCCGCGCAGTGGCCCTTGCGGAATTCAAGTCGATTGTTGGCGTGATGAGCAGGCTGTCACCGTCGCGCGGCACGGCCAGGATCGTCGGGCGGCCGAATTCCATGTGAAGGTAGTCGTAATATCCGGTCAGGTAGTAGACATTGTCGTCGTCCGTGATCAGCGCCACGTCGATTCCGGCCTCTGCAAGGCGCTCGCGAAAGGCCTGCATGCGGGAATGAAACTCTGTCATCTGCTATCCTCGTGCTGAATGGTAAGACGGTCACGCACAAGTGCCGTCCAGAACGCCACTCCGATTGGCAAGACATCGTCGTTGAAATCGTAATCGTCCGAGTGAAGCGGCTGCGCGTGTGCTCCGACCTCTCCGTTGCCGAGGAGCAGGAAACAGCCTGGCACCGCAGCGGCAAAATGGGCGAAATCCTCCGAAAAGCTCATTGGTTGGCGGTCCGGCTTGACGTCAAGCCCGGCGCCCCGAGCCGCACGCACCACGGCCTCCGTAGGACCCTCGGCGTTGGTCGTCTCGATGAATTCGGTTCTGAAGTCCACATTGACAGAAACACGGTGCGCCGTTGCAACACCTTCCGCGATCTGCCGCATGAAGATCTCGACGTTGTTTCGATCTTCGGGACTGCGGGCACGTACGTCGCCCTTCAACGCCACCGTGCCCGGCAACACGTTGCGTT
>VXPN01000373.1 GCA_009839535.1 Boseongicola sp. SB0662_bin_57
TCTGTCGCGCCCCACAGATAGGTCAACCCCGACAGACAGAAAAGGCGATTCTTGCTGGGGCATCGACGAAATCAGCCTGCATGGCAGCGCTGCGCCGCCACGAACTCCTCGTGCCATCCAGTGCCTGATGTCATTCCATGCATCCTGAACTTCCTTGCTTGCCCGGATTCTCTGTTCACGGGTCCGCTTGCAGTTCCAGTCGACGTCTCGCAGGCGTCGCGCTCGTGACTTCCGGGAGCGGCGCCTGGTCTCCGGTTCACATGAGCATCAAGCTCGATTCATGGTGCATTTCCGCGCGCTTGCGATGCGTTCTGCAACGGCTCCGGCCGGAACTCGTGGTCGAAAGTGCCCGGCTGACTTCCAGGACGGGGGATCACCGGTCGCCCAGCCCAACGGTGTGGCCGTGACCCGTATCCGCCCCGTCCATGCCTCGGAAATTGACGTGATGCACATCACGCCAGGAATGGCATTGGGAATCACTTGAAGCGGGGGGTGTTGACGCGTATCCTGACGGTCGACGGCGCATTGCTCACGCTGTCAAGTCATGGCACACTGGAGAGAATGCACATGTCCCGGTCGCCCCTCGCGGTCATGGTGCCGAAAGCGACAGATCCTGCCGGTCAGGACTACCAGAAAACGAGGAGAAAAGACATTGCTGACCCTCGCTGAAGAAATCATTCTTCTCATGCTCGAAGATGAGAGCGGAAAGTTTGTTCATGTTCCGGAGCACTCCGTCAGCTACGCGCTTTCCGGCGCCGTATTGATGGACCTCGCGTTTGAAGGCAAAGTCGATACCGATCCAGAGAGACTTTTTGTCACGGACCGGGAACCCACCGGGGATGATCTGCTCGATTCGGCACTTCATGACATCTGTGCCTCCGAAGAGCAGCATGACTCCCGCTACTGGGTTGAATTCTTCAGCCGCAAGTCCGCCGACATCCGGAGAGCATCCCTTGACCGCCTGTGCGCCCACGGCATCCTGAGGGAAGAGGAGAACCTTTTTCTCTGGGTGTTCAGGTCCCGCCGGTATCCCACGCGTGCTGGTGCGGTCGAGCGCCGGGAAGTGAAGCTCCGCATAATGTCCCTGCTCTTCAGCGATGAAATCCCGGACCCACGCGACATTGCAATCATAGGCCTGGCGGATGTGTGCAGGATATTCGAGCACCTGCTTGCACGGCCGGAACGCGAAAGAGTGCGCGACCGGATTAACCAGATACGGAAACTGGAATTGATCGCGGACACCGTGGTTACGGCCGTTCGGGAGATCGAGACGCGAATCGCTCAATCCATGACGATGCATCCGATGTAGACATGCGAGTGGCCCCGGCGCCTTGGATCTCCTGCAACTTGAACTGCGGGACCAGGGGTTTCATGCGGGTCTCGGCGGTTGCAAGACGGTCCCATTCGGACTTTCCTTGGCAGAAACCGAGATTCGATCGGCTCCAGAACACCGCGGCATCGGGCATCCCCAAACCGTCATTCGCACGAAAGGCCGGATCCGGTGTCGGGTCGCCTTGGAAACCGCAATCGTTGACGCCAACGACGATCCGTTTGCCTGTTTGATTGCCGAACAGGCGCACAGGCCAACAGCTGCGCGGGCAAATTGCGCAAGGGGGATGCTGCCCGTGACCAATCCACCGCGAGTCACCGACTGGCGTAACGGCATGGCCTCGCATTGCCGATCAGCGTCCAGGAGGCCCCCTTCGGAATCCGAAACGCCCCGGCTTCGCCTGCTTCCGGTTGTCCAGCCTCTTGCGTGCTCCGCCCCGCAGGTCCAACCACAAGCCCAGGCGTCGCAATTGCGCCAAGATCAAATGTGGATGGCGCGATCGTAGGCGTCCAGCACGCTTTCGTGCATCATCTCGCTGAGCGTCGGATGCGGGAAAACGGTGTCCATGAGGTCTTCTTCCGTCGTCTCGAGCTGCCGGCCCACGACATAGCCCTGAATGAGCTCGGTGACTTCCGCGCCAACCATGTGCGCGCCCAGCAACTCGCCGGTCTTCTCGTCGAACACCGTCTTGACCAGCCCTTCCTGCTCACCAAGCGCAATGGCCTTGCCGTTGCCGATGAAAGGGAAGCTGCCGACCTTGACCTTGTAGCCCATTTCCCTGGCCTTGGCCTCGGTGTGCCCAACGCTTGCAATCTGCGGATGACAGTAGGTGCAGCCGGCGATGGTCTCCGGCTTGACTGGATGCACCTTGTTCTTGCCTGCGATCAGTTCCGCAACCATGACCCCTTCGTGGCTGGCCTTGTGTGCAAGCCAAGGCGCACCGGCCACGTCTCCTATTGCATACAGCCCTTCGACGCCGGTCCTGCAGAATTCGTCGGTCACCACATGCGTCCGATCAATCTTGACTCCAAGCGCTTCGAGCCCGAGGCCTTCCGTGTTGCCCACAATGCCCACCGCGGAAATCACCGTGTCGAAATCGTGTTTCTCGATCTTGCCACCAGTTTCGACATGGGCAGTCAGCTTGCCGCTTGCGCGGTCGAGTCTGGTCACTTTCGCCCCTTCGAGGATCTTCATTCCCTGCTTGGCGAAGGCCCTCTTCGCGAATGCGCTGATCTCGGCGTCCTCGACCGGCAGTATGCGGTCCATGACC
>VXPN01000526.1 GCA_009839535.1 Boseongicola sp. SB0662_bin_57
TGCAGCGCTGCAACGGTCTTCGAAGCTGTAAAGCCGTACATTGCCTCGAACCCCTTTTCCCGTCCATGTCCTGACAGGCCGCGCCCGCCGAACGGAAGCTCCACGCCGCCGCCGGCACCGTAGTTGTTGAGGAAGACCTGTCCGGCCCGCAGCTTTCTGGCCATGCGCATCTGGCGTGCGCCGTCCCGCGTCCAGCAGGATGCGACGAGACCGTATTTCGTGCCGTTCGCTATGGCCGTTGCGTGATCCTCGTCATCAAACGGGATGACCACCTGAACAGGGCCGAAGATCTCGTCCTGCGCAAGCACGTGGCCGGGATCGATGCCCGAATAAAGCGTCGGGGCGACATAGGCACCGTCTGCGGGCGCCTCCTCGACGATCTCGCCTCGCGCCTCGACCTGCGATGCGGAGGCCTTGGCAAGGAACCCCTCGACGGTCGATTTCTGGGCATGCGACACCAACGGCCCGACGTCCAGGTCGGAGAGTGCGGGGCCGGTGCGCAACGCGCGGTAGCGCTCCGCCATCAGGGCCGCCACCTCGTCATGGCGCGACCGCTCGACCAGGATGCGGGACGAAGCGGAACAGGTCTGGCCCGCGTTCTGGATGCCTGCATTCACGAGAAACGGCAGCGCGGCTTCAATTTCCGCATCCGCAAAGACGACCTGCGGGGACTTGCCACCCAGTTCGAGCGTGACGGGCGCGACATGTGTCGCGGCAGCCGCCTGGACCAACTTGCCGACAGCAACCGATCCGGTGAACGAGACGTGGTCCACGCCGGGGTGTGCCGAAAGCGCCGAGCCTGCCTCCTCTCCGATTCCCGGAACGACGTTGAGCGCGCCCGGTGGCAGCCCGGCCTGCGAGGCCAGTTCGGCAAAGGCAAGGGCCGTAAGGCATGCGTCCTCGGATGGCTTGAGAACGCAGGCGTTGCCGGTCGCAAGCGCTGCGCCCACCGAACGGCCGATGATCTGCATCGGATAGTTCCAGGGGATGATGTGCCCCGTGACGCCATGCGGCTCGCGGAGCGTGTATACCGTGTAGCCGTCCAGGTAGGGGATGGTCTCGCCGTGCAGCTTGTCGGCGGCACCGCCATAGAATTCCATGTAGCGGGCAAGCGCGACGGCGTCCGCGCGTGCCTGGGAGAGCGGCTTTCCGACATCCATGGCCTCCATCCTTGCCAAGGAGTCGATCGCGTTCAGCACCTCCTGTCCGATCCGGTTCAGGATGCGTCCGCGTTCCGCCGCCGTGGCCGCACCCCATCCGCCAGCAAGCGATTCCCTGGCCGACGTGACGGCATCGTCAACGTCACTTGCGTCACAGCGGGCAATCTCGCAGAGCGGCCTGCCGGTGGAAGGATCGTTCAATGCGAGATGCTCGCCGGCGCTTGCCGGCTCCCAGCGGCCGTCAATGTATCGGCAATCGGTTCGGGAGAGGAGGGGCTTGAAGGTCATGTCTGTCCTCCTTGCATCAAGCAGGCAGTTTCGGAGCCGCATCGAGCAGGCGACGGGTATAGGCGTGGCGCGGGGCCTCGAACACCTCGTCCGTGTCCCCCTGTTCGACGATGCGGCCCGCATGCATGACGAGAATCCGGTCGGCGATCGAGCGGACGACCGTCAGGTCATGGGTGATGAACAGGTAGGTCAGGCCGTACGCGACCGACAGGTCGACCAGCAGGTCGAGGATCTGCGCCCGGATCGAGACGTCGAGCGCTGACACCGCCTCGTCGAGAATGATGAGCTCCGGACGAATGATCAACGCGCGCGCGATGGCAATGCGCTGCCGCTGGCCGCCGGAAAACTCGTGTATGTACTTGTGCTTGTCTTTCTGTGCCAGTCCTACGGACGTCAAGGCCTCGTCGATTTCCTCCGTCGTCGCGGAACGGTTGAGGCGATGGAACGGCTCGCTGACAAGCCGGGCGACCCGGTGGCGCGGATTGAACGATCCAAACGGATCCTGGAACACGACCTGCATCTTCCGGCGGACATCCGGTTCGGTGAACACGTCCCGGCCGTCGAGGGTGATCCGCCCTTCCTGGACAGGATCAAGCCCCAGAATCGCGCGGGTCAGCGTGGACTTGCCGCAACCGCTCTCGCCCACAAGGCCGACGCATTCGCCGCGGCGGATCTCGAAACGCACGCCGTCAACGGCGCGCATTTTCGGGTGCGCGCCAAGGAACGTGCGGCGGGGCAGCAAATAGTCGCGTGCCACGCCCTCGACCTTCAGGAGCGGCGCTTCGATTCGCGATTCCGTGCGATCGGGCTGATGGCCCGAGGCTTCGAAGAGCGCCTTGGTGTAGGGATGCGTCATGTCGCGGTGGAGCGTGCGTGCCGCCCGCCGTTCCACGATCTCTCCGTCCTTCATGATGACGACATCGTCGGCGAGGCCGGTCACGACCGCAAGATCGTGCGAGATCAGCATGAGACCCATGCCGTCCTCGTCCACGAGCCGCTGAAGAAGCGCGAGGATCTCTGCCTGGGTCGTGACGTCAAGCGCGGTCGTGGGTTCGTCGGCGATGAGGAGCTTCGGGCCCAGCGCTATCGCGATCGCAATGACGACCCGCTGCCGCTGTCCCCCGGAAAGCTCGTGCGGATAGCGGTCAA
>VXPN01000258.1 GCA_009839535.1 Boseongicola sp. SB0662_bin_57
AAGAACGGGTTCATGAAATGGAACGTGGCGGCTCGCGTGGCTCCAATGCGGCGGACCAGCCAGAACCAGGCCAGCGTCGCCAGCAGTCCAGGCAGGAAAAGCGTGTAGAGGAATGCGGCCACGAAAGTGACCGACCAGTTGACGACCCAGGTCTCGAGCGCCAACGCAGGCACCCAGAGCGCGACGCTCCCGATCAGCATCTGGAAGCCCACGACCACTATGACGTTTCCGCCCGAGGATGCGCCCTTGACCGCAAGCGTTGCAAAGGTCAGGGCCAGCGCCCCGATCCCGCACAGCGCAATTCCGACCGGATCGACTCCCTGGGTCAGACGCGTTCCCATGATCAGCACGACCCCCACCATCCCGCCAGTCAGCCCGGCTATGCCCAGCGGTCGCAGGGTCTCTTTCGAGATCAGCCAGCCGGCAAACGCGACCAACAGGGGCAGCGTGGACGCAATGATGGATGCCAGGGAAGCCTCGACCGTCTTAAGGGCGACGAAGTTCAGGCCCAGGTAGAGGCCGTTCTGGCAAATCCCGAAGAGGACCGTCATCTGCCATTGCTGGCGAGTCAGCGTGAAGCTCTGCCTGAGGATGCGGGCCAACGCCAAGGCGATCAGGCCCGCGATAAGGAACCGGACCGCTGAGACCGTCAGCGGCGGTGCGTTGGTGACGATGATCTTCGCCGACGTGAATGCGGATGACCAGATGACGGCAAAGGCCAGTCCGCCAAGAATCGCCGGGACATCGACCCTATCTGAGATAGCCGATGGCATATGTCGGTGTCAGCCGGGCTTCAGCGATGAACGTGTCGAGGGCGTCCTGCTCCGGCTGGCGAGAGGTTGCCGTTTGTTCGCGCGCCAACCCTCCCGTCACGAAGAGGGAGTCGAGATCCTCTCCCAAGGCGCCCCGGACGTCGGTCTGAATGCCGTCCCCGATGCACAGAATCCGCTCGTCAGGCACCTGCGTCCCGATCTGCGTCAGCCTTTCCCTCGCCAAGGCATAGACGGGCGGGTGCGGCTTGCCGAAATAAAGGCTCTCGCCACCCATGTCCGCATAAAGCTGGGCAAGCGCGCCGGCACACCATTCGCGGCTGTCCCCACGGTCAACCACCATGTCAGGGTTCGCGCAGAGAAGCTTCAGGCCCCTTTGCTTTGCATGGAGGAAGTCAGGGCGATTCACGGACGGGTCCGCATGCGCGTCGAATGGGCCGAGGCACGCAATTCCGGTCGCGTCCTTGAGTTCGACAAGGCGTAGGTCAACCGGATCGGGGACGATCGCCGGCGGTTCAAAGAACGGCAGGTCGTGATCCTGTCCCATGAACCAGACGCGGTCGCCGATGACGCCGCGAAACATTGCAACCCGTGCGCTGTCTCCGCTCGTGGAAATCGTGTCCCAGCAATCAGGCGGAACCCCAAGTGCCTCCAGTTGCCGCTCCACGCCCGCGCGTGGGCGCGGCGCGTTCGTCAGGAGCACGACCTTGCCGCCCTTGGCACGAAAGGCGCAGAGCGCATCAATGGCCTCGGGATAGCTTCGCACGCCGTCATGGACGCATCCCCAAAGATCGCAGAAGAGCGCATCGTAGCGGTCGGCAATCTCCGACAGGCTGTCGACCAACGGAACCATGCCTCAGACTTTCAGCACCGGAATGATTTGCTTCTTGCGGCTGACCACTCCAGGCAGAGTGGCAAGATCGCCGTCGGCCTCGACCCCGAAGCTCTTGACGGCGATGCGCCGCACACTGTCATTTGTAATGAAGAGGGTGGCCTCTTCAGACAGGATGTCCACGAGGAAGAACAGGACCTGGTCGACGCCGTCCTCAACGGCGACGGCCTCCATCTCCTTCATCAGGCCCGCTTTCCGGTCCAGCACGCTGGACGGGGACGTCGTTTCAAGAACCGAGATTCGGAGGCTCGTGCCGTCCACCTCGTAAGCCTTGGCATCCACGCGCAGCAGTTCCGCGTCCGTATAGCCCGAGACGTCGGACTTGGCTGCGAACATTTCCTGCGCGTATTCCGCAATGTCGATGTCCAGTTCCCCTGCGAGACGTTCCGCCAGTTCCCGGTCGGCATCGGTCGTTGTCGGCGAACGAAACTCGAGCGTGTCGCTCAGGATGCAGGAAAGCATCACGCCCTTGATCGCATGCGGCATTCTGAGGGCGTCGTCGCCCATCAAGTCGTGCATGATCGTGGCCGTGCAGGCCAGTGGGCGGACGGTGATGGTGATCGGCGTCTTGGTCTTCAGCCCGCCCTGCAGCATGTGGTGGTCGATCACTTCGATCACTTCGGCATCGTTTATGCCATCAGGCAGTTCCGCCACGTTGTTCGTGTCGACAATGATGCAGCTGTCTCCCGGCCCCACCTCTTCAAGGACATTCGGCTTGTCAAGATTCCAGCGATCGAGCACGAAGAGGGCCTCGGCATTCGGTTCGCCTAGCAGCCGCGCCTCAGCCGCGGTGTTGCGGCATTCGTTCAGGTACCAGGCCCAGATGATGGGCGAACCGGTGGAGTCGGTGTCAGGCGACTTGTGGCCGAATATCTTATGGGTCATGGGGTGCGCACGCTGCTTGCTTTGGCGCTCTCTTATCGGGTCGA
>VXPN01000334.1 GCA_009839535.1 Boseongicola sp. SB0662_bin_57
CCGATCTTCATCTGCGGGTCGGCGATCATTTCCTTCCACTGACTGATCCAGCCAACCGTACGTGCCAAGGCGAAGATCGGAGTGAACATCGATGTCGGGAAACCCAGGGCATCCAGGATGATGCCGGAATAGAAGTCGACATTGGGATAGAGCTTCTTTTCCTTGAAGTACGGGTCCTCAAGAGCAAGCCTTTCAAGTTCCATGGCCACCTGAAGGGTCGGGTTGTTCTCGATTCCAAGGAGACCCAGCACCTCGTCCGCGGACTGCTTCATGACCCGCGCGCGCGGGTCGAAGTTCTTGTAGACCCGGTGACCGAAGCCCATCAGGCGGAACGGATCGCCCTTGTCCTTGGCGCGATCGATGAATTCCGGGATGCGATCAACCGATCCGATTTCGCGCAGCATTTCGAGGCACGCCTGGTTGGCGCCACCGTGAGCCGGGCCCCAGAGGCAGGCGATGCCTGCCGCAATGCAAGCGAACGGATTGGCGCCGGACGAAGATGCCAGCCGCACGGTTGAAGTCGAGGCGTTCTGTTCGTGATCTGCGTGAAGCGTCAGAATCCTGTCCATTGCCCGGCTGAAAATCGGGTTCACTTCATAATCCTCTGCAGGAACGCTGAAGCACATGCGAAGGAAGTTCGAAGCGTAATCGAGATCGTTCCGAGGATAGATGAAGGGCTGTCCGATGTGGTACTTGAAAGCCCAGGCCGCGATCGTTGGCATCTTCGCCACAAGTCGAATGGAGGCAACTTCGCGTTGCCAGGGGTCGTTGACGTCCGTCGAGTCGTGATAGAAGGCCGACATTGCTCCTACCACACCGACCATGATCGCCATTGGATGGGCATCGCGACGGAATCCACGGAAGAAGTTGACCATCTGCTCATGCAGCATGGTGTGGGCGGTCACGCGGCCTTCGAAGTCTTCAAGCTGATCCGCCGAAGGCAGTTCGCCGTACAGGAGCAGGTAGCAGACTTCCAGGAAATGCGACTTCTCCGCAAGTTGGTCGATCGGATAGCCGCGGTGCAGCAAAATGCCCTCTTCGCCGTCGATGAACGTTATCGTGGAGTTGCATGCCGCGGTCGAAGTGAAGCCTGGATCGTAGGTGAAGACATCGGCATCACTGTAGAGCCCGCGAATGTCGATCACGTCCGGGCCGCAGGTTGGCGAAAACATCGGAAGCTCGAATTCCTTGCCGTCGATGTCCAGCTTCGCTGATTTCGAAGATTCTCTCATGTTCTTCGCTACCCCTTTTTCCCTGTCGGTCAGACGCTGTGCATCCGTCAACGTTAACGTCAACGATCAGGATGAGGCGTCGGCCAGCCTGAGAATGGTTTCGCCACGTCCAAGCACCAGCATCATGTCGAAAATGCTGGGAGAGACTTTGCGTCCGGCCAATGCAATCCGGATGATGCCAGCGAGCTTTCCGAGCTTGATGTGACTTGCCGCGGCGAACTCCCGCACGATGCTCTCCAACGTGCTGCGCTCCCAGTTAGCATTTTGCAGGTGCGGCGTCAATTCTGACAACATGCGATTGCATGTCGCATCCTGCTCGCCCGCATTCCCGGCATCGGGGATGATTGGTCGGGATGTCAGCACAAAGCGCGCCATCTCCAGCAGGTCGGGATACGTCCTTGCCCTGTCCTTCAAGCAGTACATGGCGCGCGCCAGATCCGACTTCTGCGAGGCGGTCAGGGCGTCCTTGCCAGAGAACGCGAGGTAGTCCTGGATTCCTTCCAGAAGTTCGGCATCAGTGGACATTGTGGCAATGTGCCTGCCGGAAATGTGTCCGAGTTTCTTGGTGTCGAGGCGTGCAGGCGACTTCTTGAGTCCGGAGAGGTCAAACCAGGCCCTTGCCTCGTCCATGGTGAAGATCTCGTCGTCCCCGTGACTCCATCCGAGGCGGAGGAGATAGTTCCGCATGCTTGCGGCGGGATAGCCCATGGCCGCCCAATCCTGGATTCCGAGTGCGCCGTGGCGCTTGGACAGCTTCTTGCCGTCCTCTCCGTGGATCAGCGGCACGTGAGCCCAGGCAGGCGCATGCCATCCCATGGCGTCGTAAACCAGCATCTGCCGGGCGGCATTGTTCAGGTGGTCATCGCCTCGGATGACGTGGGTGACGCCCATGTCGTGATCATCGACGACGACCGCGAGCATGTAGACGGGCGTTCCGTCGGACCGGAGCACGATCATGTCGTCGAGCTGGTCGTTCCGGATCGTGACATCGCCTTGGACCTTGTCCCGGATCCGCGTTTCGCCTGCGTTGGGGGCTTTCACGCGGATTGCATATGGTGCATCCGGGTGATCGTGTTCCGGCGCATCCCGCCAAGGGGACCGGAACGCGGAGGATTCGCCCTGCCTTTGAGCCTCGTCACGGAGCGCGGCGGCCTCTTCCTGGCCCAGGAAGCACTTGTAGGCCGAACCTCTTGCAAGCATTTCACGCGCCACTTCCGCGTGACGGCCCGCGCGTTCGAACTGGCTGACAGCGTCTCCATCCCAGTCAATGCCGAGCCAATTGAGTCCGGCGAAAATGGCCTCCTTCGCTTCGGGTGTCGACCGTGCGCGATCAGTGTCCTCGATGCGAAGACGGAAGAA
>VXPN01000272.1:0-1389 GCA_009839535.1 Boseongicola sp. SB0662_bin_57
GTAGTGCTTCCGGCACATGTCGATCTTGGTGAAGACGTCTTCATAGCCCTGGACGCTCCCGTAAGGGTCCACGTAGATCATCACGCCATTCACCTGAAAATACGTGATCATCTCGTCCACGTCATCGGGGACGACTAGGGTATGTGTCTCGCCCGGCGCCTCGAACACGTATGAACCTTCACGTGCCACCCAGTCATGTTCCAGGTAGTGCCAGCTTCCTTTCAGGACGAGCCCGTGCACCGGCTGGGGATGCCGGTGGCGCGACAGGATTCCGGACTGGCGAACTCGCAGCAGGTTCATCCAGTATCCCTGGCTGCGGTTCAGGCACAGCGGCCGGAAGGCCACGGTGTCGGTTTGTGGCACCCAAAGGCGCTCATCTTCCGGAATGGCATCCGCTATGACGATTTCATCAAGCGCTTCCTTCGGGAAGGGCAACTGATAGGGCGTCATGGGATTCTGGTCTTGGGATTCAATGGGCATGCAGTTCACATCGCGGAGTAGCCGCCGTCCACAGGGTAGGTTGCACCGGTAACGAATGAAGCTTCCACGGAAAGCAGCCAAGATACAAGCGCGCCGACCTCGGCGGGCTGGCCCCAGCGAGACAGGGGGGTCCGGCTCAAGATGGCCGGTTCGCGCGAATCGTCGCCACGTATGGCTTCGGTCATCGGCGTTTCGATCCATCCCGGCGCAATGGCGTTCACGCGAATGCCATCGGAACCCCACTTGCCTGCAAGCGCCTTGGTCAACTGGGCCACGGCACCCTTCGACGCGGTGTAGGCTGGAGCGTGCGGCCCTCCAAAATACGTGTACATGGACCCGGTGTTCACGATCGCGCCGCCGCTGGCGGCGAGCAGCGGGTATGCAGCAAGGCAGCATCGCATCGTTCCGGTGAGGTTGACGTCGATCACTCTCTGGAAGGTGTCCAGATCATATTCGTCGAGTTTCCTGATGATGCCGGCACAGTTCACGAGACCGTCCAGTGCAGTGAGGCCGGTGAAGAAGGCCTCGACCGCGTCGTTGTCCGTCACGTCCAGGCCGACCGCCGAGACGTCAGGCGCCGCCTCGAGGTGTCTTTCGACATCGTCCTCGGTGGCGCCAGTGACGGTCAATTCCCAACCCTTGTTGACAAGGGCGCGCGCGACGCCGGCTCCAATCCCGCCTGTTCCGCCAACGATTACGGCCTTTGGCATGGTATCCCTCGTTTCGGCGCCGTCATTCGCCCGCTCCAGAGTGCCGGCAGCCTCCGGCGAATCTCCGGGATTTCCCGGAAATTTCCTGGCTCTGCCTTGACCCGACCGGCAACCCTGCGCAGGTAGTGTACATCAAGTCAACAGAAGGGAACCCAACAATGGCATTTGATCTTCCCGATCTTCCGTATGCACATGATGC
>VXPN01000272.1:1489-2590 GCA_009839535.1 Boseongicola sp. SB0662_bin_57
CGGACGGATCCCTTGCGGTGACCAAGACCGAGAACGGCGTGAATCCGCTTTGCTTCGAACAGGTTGCGCTGCTCGGTTGCGACGTTTGGGAGCATTCGTACTACATAGACTTCCGGAACAAGCGTCCAGCCTACCTGGACAACTTCCTGAACAACCTCGTGAACTGGGAAAACGTGGCGAGCCGCTTGTAGGCGCCCGCAGCCACGCTGCTCCGACCCGTCGGCACGTCTCGCCGACGGGCAGCAGTTCGACCCGCGATTCTCGTTGTTGCAATGCACTGACTTGACGCTGCGGAGCAACTTTCTCCGGAGCTCGTCTCAGCGTCCTATCCTTGGTGAAATTCGCGCAGTGATCGTCTCAATTCGGTTACCAGTTCGTCCACGTCCGGCACCGCCTGGACCAGGTCGCCCAGGCTTGGTTCCGCGAATCCTTCTGCAATCACATGTCCGATGAGGGCCAGGAGCGGTTGCCAGTATCCATCAATGTCGACCAGGTAGATTGGCTTTTCGTGGAGCCCGAGTTGCGCCCAGGTCAGGACTTCGAAGAACTCGTCCAGCGAGCCCGCGCCGCCGGGCAGGACGGCCACGGCGTCCGCGTTCATCAGCATGATCTTCTTTCGCTCGTGCATGGTCTCGGTGACGATTCGCTCGCCGATGCGCTTGCGTGGCGCTTCGGTTGCCACCAGATGTGTCGGAATTACCCCGATTGTGCCCGCGCCTGCTGCAGTCGCGGCACCGGCCACGGCTCCCATGATTCCGACATCTCCGGCGCCGTAGATGAGACGCCATCCGTTTTCGCCAATGGCCTGTCCGAGTGCACGGGCGGACCGCAGGTACTTTGGGTTTCGTCCGTCACGGGCGCCACAATATACGCATAACGAAAAGGGGACTGTTCGGGTCATGCTTGCGACCGTTGGTTGCAAAAGGTGTTTTGACCCCTGTTAGCGGCGTTGATATTGTCCCGCAAGCGCTTGGCAAAGACCAGGTGGATGGACACTAGCCCGAACCAGACCCTAAGGAGAAAGCAAGCCGTGAAGCCAATTTGGAAAGGTGCCATTGGTGGCATCACCATTGCCCTTTTGCTGGCCATTCTCTGGATATT
>VXPN01000460.1 GCA_009839535.1 Boseongicola sp. SB0662_bin_57
CGAAGATCGGCAGGAGAAGCTGGAAGTAGTTGAACGGCTTGAAGCTCTTGTCGAGTCCGTAGAGGACGCCGGCGATGGTGGCCAGCGCCGCCACCATGATCCAGGTGATCATCACCACGCGTTCGGGATTGATGCCGGAGAGGAGTGCGAGATCCTCGTTGTCCGAATACGCCCGCATGGACTTGCCCGTGCGCGTGCGATTCAGGAACCAGAAGAGGAGGGCCACCACGATGATCGCGGCGACGACGGTCAGCATCGCGGTGGACTTGATCGCGAGGCCCTCCTTCAGTCCGGTCAGTTCCTTGAACTCGCGGGCCGTGATGATGAAGCGCGCCCCGTCCGCGAATCGCTGTTCGTCGACTCCAATGACGAACCGTACGAGCCCGTTCGTCACGAACATCACGCCCATGGAAACAATGACCAGAATGACGGGCGCGGACTTCTGCTCCCGGTAGAACCGGTAAACGAAGCGGTCGGTGACCAGGACGAGCACCGCGGTGGCGGCAATCCCGGCGGGTAGCGCCAGAAGTGCGGTCGGGAATGGACCCAGGGACACGCCCATGGCCTGAAGCCACCAGGTGCCCAGGATCGTTGCCATCGCGCCAAAGGCCATGGTGTCGCCGTGGGCGAAGTTGGAGAACCTAAGGATCCCGTAAATCATGGTCACGCCAAGCGCTCCGAGCGCCAACTGGCTGCCATATGCAACCGCCGGCAACATGACGAAATTCGCGAATGCGACGATCGCGTTCAGGGGATCCATGGCACTCCCCTGTTCGGACAGGTGGAAGCCGTTCCGGCACGATTCCGACGCGATCCAAGGAGGCGCTCACGCCGCAGCTGACATCTGCCACCTTGCCGGAAGTCGGCGTCAGCACGCATCCTTGAGAGCCTGTTCATGATTTCACTCTCCAGCTCCTGCCTGAACGCCTATCCGCCAAGGAACGAACGTCGAACTTCCGGATCCGCAAGGAGTGCTTCGCCGGTATCGGTGAAGGCGTTCCGTCCCTGCACCATGACATAGCCCCTGTCCGCGATCTCGAGGGCCTGCCGCGCGTTCTGTTCCACCATCAGGATAGAGATGCCGGTTCTTGCTACCTCAATGATCCTGTCGAACAGCTCGTCCATGACGACGGGACTGACGCCTGCCGTCGGCTCATCCAGCATCAGGACCCTGGGCTGGGTCATCAGCGCGCGACCGACCGCCACCTGCTGACGTTGTCCGCCGGACAGTTCGCCGGCCGTCTGGCGGCGCTTTTCCTTGAGGACAGGAAAGAGCTCGTAGACCTGTGCCATGGTTCCCGAAATGTCGTCGCGTCTCAGGAAGGCCCCCATCTCGAGGTTCTCTTCGACCGTCAGCGACGTGAAGGTGTTCGCGTTCTGCGGCACGAAGGCCATTCCCTTTGCCACACGGTCCTGCGGGCTCAGGTACGAGATGTCCTCGCCGCCGAGCCTGACCGAGCCCTCATGGAGATCCAGCATCCCGAAGACCGCCTTCATTGCTGTCGACTTGCCCGCGCCGTTCGGTCCGACGATCACGGCGATCTCGCCTTCGTTCACCGAGATCGTGCATGAGTGGAGGATGTCCACGCCACGGCCGTACCCGCCGCTCAAGGAGTCGCCGATCAGGAATGGATCACTCACCGCCCGTCTCCTGGATCACGTGGCAGGCACCTGCATGCGCGCCCTGAATCGTGCGGCGCGGACGAAATTCCCACGCGTTGGCATCGCATTTTTCGGTGTGGCGGCCTAGGGCAATGCCGATGCGAACCGCCCGCGAGCAAGTCATGCCTCGACATCCTCCTTGATCCTGTTTTTCAGGCCGGTGCCAAGATAGGCTTCTATGACGTGATCGTTCGCCTTGATCTGGTCGATCGTTCCCTCGGCCAGGACCTTGCCCTCCGCCATGCAGATGACCGGGTCGCACAGCCGGCCAATGAAATCCATGTCGTGCTCGATCATGCAGAAGGTGTAGCCGCGCTCCCTGTTCAAGCGCTGGATTGCGTCCCCGATCGTCCTGAGCAGCGTGCGGTTCACGCCGGCGCCCACCTCGTCCAGAAAGACGATTTGTGCATCCACCATCATGGTGCGGCCGAGTTCAAGGAGCTTTTTTTGGCCTCCCGAAAGGTTGCCCGCCTTTTCGTCCTTCAAATGGTCGATGGTCAGGAACTCCATCACCTCGTCGGCCTTCTTCCGGATCTCCTCTTCCTCTGCCGCGACCCGGTGGCGACCGATCCACGTGTTCCAGATTCTTTCCCCCTGCTGCTGGCCCGGAACCAGCATCAGGTTCTCGCGGACGCTCATTGAGGCGAACTCGTGGGCGATCTGAAACGTGCGCAGAAGCCCCTTGTGGAAGAGGTCATGCGGCGCAAGGCCGGTGATGTCCTCTTCGTTCATGAACACGTGTCCGCCGGTCGGCGGCAGGGTTCCCGCAATCACGTTGAACAGCGTCGTCTTGCCTGCGCCGTTCGGTCCGATCAGGCCGGTGATCGATCCCGGCGCAATTTCCAGGGTCACTCCATCAACGGCACGAAATCCGCCGAAATGCTTGTGCAGGCCCTCGACCCTGATCATGC
>VXPN01000102.1 GCA_009839535.1 Boseongicola sp. SB0662_bin_57
CAATCTGCGCATTGTGACCGATCTGCACGAGGTTGTCGATCTTCGTGCGATTGCCAATTCGGGTCGCACTGACCGTTCCGGCATCCACAGCGGTGTTGGCGCCAATCTCCACGTCATCCCCGATCTGGACCGAACCCAGCGAATGAATGCGACTCCAGCCGGACGTCATTGCGCCGGCTTCGGTTCCGAGCGAACGGCGCACCTGCTCGACCCTGTCCGAATCTCCCGCAACGAAACTGAAACCGTCACCTCCGATGACGGCGCCCGGCTGGCAAATGAAGCGTTCTCCTATCCTGACCCTGGCGCCGATGCGGACGCCGGCGTGAATCAGCGCGTCCGGCCCGACTTCCACGTCCTCCGCGATGCTTGCATGCGCCGCGATGCGGGCATTTGCGCCAATTCGCGCCCGGGGTCCAATCACGACCAGTGGACCGACCGCCGCACCCTTGCCGACTGCAGCGCTCGGGTCGACGACAGCAGATGGATGGATTCCGGGGGCAATCTCGGGCCCTTTGTCCAACAACGACGTCAGGCCCGCCATTGCCATTCTCGGATGCTTCACCTTGATGGCGGCCTCCAGGCCAAGAGCTTGCCAGTCGGCATCATGCCTGACAATTGCGGCGCGTGCGCAGCCGTCGGCAAGGGCCGACGCGTATTTCGGGCTCAGGGCCAGCGCGAGCTCGTCCGGCGCGGCGTTGCTCGGCTCCGCGGCGCCCGTGACGCAGAGCCGAACGTCACCGAAGGCATCCGCCTTCAGCGCTGCCGCAATTTCCTCGACTGTCTGATTCATGTTGAACCCGCGAGCTTGCGATGCGGAATTCGCCCTGCCCGTCCTCAAGTTGCAGGCGTCATTTCGACCCGTGCCTTAGCTCCTGATGTCCTGAAGCGAAACCCCGGCATTCTTCAGCGCTTCCCAGATGCGCGCATCGCGCCCATAGATGTCGGGCCGAAACTGGATCTTGCCGTCCGCCAGCGTGAACGCGGTACGATACACGAGATGGACCGGCACGTGCTCTTCAAGTTCAACCACGAGTTCCTCGCCCGTTTCCAGGCGTTCGCGGATGAACACGTCTGGATCCGCAACCTGCCTCTTCAAGAGCGCGTAGGCAAAGTTGACGGGTTCGTTAAGGCGAATGCAGCCGTGGCTGAAGCTCCGGACGTCCTCTCCGAACAGCTGCTTGTGCGGGGTGTCGTGGAGATAGATGTTGTGCCGGTTGGGAAACATGAACTTGACGACGCCCAGCGCATTGCTTTCGCCCGGCAACTGCTTCAACTCGAAGGGAAAGGTCTTCTCGTCGAACATGGCAAATTCCACGCTGTCCCGCTCCACGACCTCTCCACCGCTGTTGAACAGCGTCAGGTGAGCCACGGACGTCGGATCAACCTTCAGCCTCGGGAAATATTCCTTGACCGTGATCGAGCGTGGCACATACCAGGTTGGATTGATCACCAAGTGCTCCATCACGTCCGAAAACTCGGGCGTTCGGCGATTGTCCCCTCTGGCGCCCACGACGGAGCGAGTCACGAAGGTGACCTTGCCGTCATCCACGAGCCGCACGTGAAAGTCCGGGATGTTGACCCAGACATGCCGGTCACCGAGCGGCATGTTGATCCAGCGCTCGCGCTCCATGGCAACCATGACCTGCGAAAGGCGCTTAGCCGGCTCGGCATTGATCTCGCGCAGGGTGACCGGACCGGCCACTCCGTCGACAGGCAGCCCATGATCGAACTGGAAGACGGCCACGGCCTGCTGCATCCGCAAATCATAGGTCCTGCCCGCGTTCCGCCCAAGATATCCCATTGCGACAAGCCGGTTGCGAAGCTGCATGACTTCGGCGCCTTCCGCGCCGGGCTTCAGAAGGCCGGCCTGCACCTTGGGTCCCCAGCCACGCCTGCCGATCAGTCTCTCCAGGCGCTCCTTCTCCTTTCTGAGCTGCGCATATTCCCGGCTGGACGGCGGCAACGCCCGGATGAATGCGTGGGGCGACGATCTTGCGAAATCCGACAGAATCTCCGCACGTTCCCTGTAAGGAACCTGTCGCGCGATTTCCTCATCGACCTGGTCGGGCACCAGGATGCCTGTCTGCACATCGCGCGCATAACGAAGGAACAGGCGGGTCAGTTCAACCTCAAGCCGCCCAAGATCACGTTCGGAACGCACTCGGCGAGGATTGATGTTCAGAATCTCGGGCCGGTAGCGATCCGCCGAAAGTCCATGGGACGGTGCGTCATTTGCCGCCTTCAGGAAGGCGGCCCGTCGTTGCGTCGCCTTGCTGCTTCTGTCCGTCCAGATCGGCCTGTAGTCCGTGGCCTCGTAGAATTCGGCGATGACACGGTCCCCGGCCGCCGCCTTGACCACGGCCTCCACGAATTCCGAAGAGCCGCTCTGGGCGAGAACCGGATGCGCCCCGCCCGCCATCAGGCACAGCGCACAAAGCGCACCGAGAACGGCATGCCTCAAGTGGAACGGTCTGGTTTCCATCATTCGCAATGCACCTGCATCCTGCCCCGCCATGGGCTCAACATCCCACATCTTTCCAAATACGCCAACGCTGTCCATTCACATCTGT
>VXPN01000294.1:0-2192 GCA_009839535.1 Boseongicola sp. SB0662_bin_57
CGTCAAGCCAGTGACCGACGAACCGGCACAGCGCCCGACCTGGATGCATGATGACCAAGACACCCTTGCCGTTGCACGCGGACGACATGACCGTTTTCACGCGCGCACTCTCCCAGCAACTTGGCGAAGCAAGCCCGTCCCATCTGACGCTGATGAACATGATCGCTCGTGCGGCAGGCTTTCAGAACGTGCAACACATGCGCGCAGCTTCTGCGGCGACGAGACGGCTGGACAGCCAAACCGACGACATCGTCGTTGATGCGCGCTCCGTCGAGCGGACCCTGCATCAGTTCGACGAGTCCGGACGGTTGCGTCAGTGGCCATCCAGGCGTTCGATCCAGACCCTGGCTCTCTGGGCGCTTTGGGCAACCCTGCCTGCGAACCAGTCGCTCGAAGAACGGGAAGTGAACGGTCACTTCGCGGATGAACATCTTTTCGAGGACGCAGCCACGCTGCGACGGACAATGATCTCCTGCGGCTTGCTGAGCAGAAAGAGGGACGGAACGGGTTATCGAAGGATCGAAAGCCGGCCTCCGGCCGAAGCGAAGGCTGTAATCCATGCCGTGAGCGCCCGACGTCGCGCACGCGCCAAAGCCGGAACGGAGTCGCGGCATGCATGACGGGTCATGCCTTTGCGGGGCCGTTCAGGTCGCCGTCACCGTCGATCTCCCCCAGGTGATCGCCTGCCATTGCACGGCATGCCGCAAGCAAACCGGACACCATGGTGCATTCGTCGAACTGCCGCGTTCCGCGCTGAGCGTCTCCGGAGAAGAGCAAGTGCGTTGGCATCGGTCTTCCGAGAAGGTGCGTCGGGGTTTCTGCGCAGCATGTGGATCGACCCTGTTCTGGGATCCCCTGCATCACGACTGGACGGCCGTCGCCATGGGCGTCTTTGACGATGGTACCGGCACCAGCCTTTCCATGCACATCTTCGTGGCCGAAAAGGGCGACTACTACACGATTCAGGACGGTCTTCCAAAAAGCCAGCGATAGGTGGTGCATCCGTCGAGGGTGCAGGCCGGCGGATCCTCATTTCGGGTTCAGGCAGGAATCCTCCGCGATTCAAGGAGCTGGCGGCGGGGCGGTTCCCGTTGTCGGAGGCATGCCGTAGCCCCCGGGGCGGGTCGTGGCCAAGTCTCGGAATCCGCCTTCCGGAAGGGCCCGGTCTGTCAGACGGGACGGGCCGGTGGAACGACCCATCCGATGCAATGACGGGACCTCCGGTCAGGCGTCGGTGGCGGCGCGGATCTCGTCCAGAAACCGCGTGCCGTAGCGCTCCAGCTTGCGGGGACCGACACCGTGGCACTCCGCCAGGGCATCAAGCGTGCGCGGCAGGAGGACCGTCATTTCCATCAAGGTCCTGTCCGGAAACACCGCATGCGGCGAAACGGCGTCCGCTCGGGCAATCTCGACCCGAAGCGCGTCGAGCCTGGCGAACATTCCAGGGTCATGACAGTCGGAAAGAACCGGTTCCGGGACCAGGTCTTGCGGTTCCGGTTCGCGGGTGTCGCCGGAAGTCGTTGGATCGCCCTCGGCTGCCCCGAGCGCCGCCAGAAGGCGCTTGCCGTAGCGCCCGATCTTTTCGGCGTCGACGCCGTAGCACTCCGCCAGCGCGTCGAGCGTTTGCGGCCGGTTCACCGTCATCTCCTGCAGGCTGAACTTGTGCAGCACGGCATGCGGAGGCACGTCCTCCTCAAGCGCGATCTGCAACCGCAGCGCATTGAGGCGCCGGAACAGCCGGGAATCGAACTCGCCCGCAAGCTCCGGTTCCGCTGTCGGCATTCGCTGCTCGTCATCATGCGCCGTGTCCGCCGACGGCTGTGCGTCTGTCGCATCGTTCAGAACTGCAAGAATCCGCTCGCCATAGCGGTCCAGTTTCGCGGCGCCCACACCGTGGCAATCGGCAAGCCGTTCGAGGCTTTGCGGCCTGCGGGCGGCCATGTCCTGAAGGCTGCGGTCTTGGAACACAACGAAGGCCGGCACGCCCTCCGCCCTAGCGATCTCCAGCCGCACCTGCTTCAGCCGCGCAAGCAACGCCGGGTCGATGTTTGCCGGCAGAGGTTCCGCTGCCCGTCTCCGCTCGCCGCGGGGGGGGGGGGGCGGGCGCGGCGCCGCCCCCCCGCCGGCGCCGCGCCCCCGCCCCCGGGCCCGCGGGCCGGCCCGGGCGGGGGCCGGGCGGGCGCGGCGGCCGG
>VXPN01000294.1:2202-2567 GCA_009839535.1 Boseongicola sp. SB0662_bin_57
CCGCCCCCCACCCGCACCCCGCAGGTGCTGGTGGGGTTCTGGCGGGGGCGGCCCCGCGCGCGCCCGCGGCGGCGGCGGGGCGGGCGCGGCGGCCGGCCCCCCCCCCCCCCCACGCTCTCGACCCCATTCAGCACCGCGCGTGCCCGGGAACCGAGCTTCAGGGCGCCATAGCGGCCGATGTCGATCCTCAGCACGTCCGTCGCCGCCAATTGGCGCAGGTAGGACCGCCAGAGCGCCTTGCTGGTGTCCGCTCCCACGCCGAAGGTCGGCAGCCGGTCATGGCGGTGCTGGCGGACCTTTTCGGTCGCCTCGCCGCGCAGCACGGCGATCAGGTGCTCGGCGCCGAAGCGCTGGCCGGTGCGCAG
>VXPN01000405.1 GCA_009839535.1 Boseongicola sp. SB0662_bin_57
TGTGGTCCACCGAGACGCCGCGCTCTTCCAGCATTTCCTCGAGGTCACGGTAGCTGACGCCGTATTTTCAGTGCCACCGGACGGCCCACAGGATAATCTCGTCCCGAAAGTAGCGCCACTTGAAGTCATGGGTCATGGGAGGTCTCCAAAGGCACGCATGTCGGGAAACTATGCTTGCCACGTCACTTTCAGCGTCTCAATATGGGGGTCACGTGCATCCGCGTCAGCTTCGTCTGACCGTCACTGGACATGCAGCGCGAGAAGCTGAGCGAATGCGACAAGCTGTTCGAGGAAAAGCGCATCGGTTCCACGGATGCGCGGCCCATGCTCGCGGCTGACCAGGTCACCGAGCTCCGCAAAGAACGAAGACAGGGCGTCCTGATCCGAAACCTCATGGCAGACTACGGCCTGAAAAAGAGCGACCATCTATCGCCGTTTTCGTTCCCAGGAATGCCTGAATTCATATTTCTTGCAACAGCGCCACCGCATCTTCTGCTGGAACTACCTCTTCCTCTCTCGTCAGCTTGAGAAGTCACCGGACGCTGAAGCCAGAGAGGCCTTGCTGAGCATGACTTCTCGGAAGAAAAGCTCCGCGATGCCCTCGGAATCCTTCCCCTGAAATCGGCTGTGTAACACATGGGTAGATACAGGAAGGGCGAATCTGCAATTGCCCAATCAGATCAGGCTTCTATCCAAAGTGACATGTCGCGCCATGTACTTTTGTTGGGAGGAACCCTACTTTGCAAGCTCGTCCATCCACGAATTGTATGCCGTCTGCAATGCAGTTGGGATACTCGCACCCGGGAGCAGTCCAACCAGCTCCGCATATCGCTTTCGGCAGGCGGAAAAGGATTTGATCTTGTTCGCAACAAGCGTCTTGCTGTTGGGAATCGAAAACATCATTTCCAGCGCCTTTGGAGAAAATTCCTTTATCATGCTTTTGTAATGAGGAGCAGCGGCCCATGACACTCCGAACTGATTTCCAATTGCACATGAAACGACTGTTTCAACGAATTTCAGCCGAACAGAATCTGGGACAACAGAAGCCTCCACAATTTCTTGAAGGCGCGCCGCAAACGGTGGCTCGTTGTAGAAATTGTTCATTCCTTTGTGGGCAGCGTAAAGGCGATCACATGCTGTAGATACTATCGAATGTTTCTCTGCTTCCGAAAGTAAATCAAGCATACCAAATTTCGTAAAAAAGTCACGTGACGCACTAGCCTTAGATTCTTCACCCTTTCCAACGTACGTTTGATGTTGGTCAATTATTGCGGATGGAATGCCGTCCAATCCAATTACCGACGAGAACAAGGTCGTGCAGTTTGCACGGGCGCTTTGCCCCAATGTTTCATCGCAATACATTCCATGCAGTGCAGTTGCAATTAATTCGCGTTGAGCTGAGTGCGTTCCTTGAATGGCAGAAGTCCAATGCGTCTTTTGGTCATTGTTGAATTGCGCGGACTTTATCGCGGTGATCAGCTCGTTGAAATTGACACCAGCGGGCACATTCACGTCGCTAAGGGCGGCACGAGCACAGCGGCTAATGAAGTTTACTACTTCATATTCGTCCAGTGCGCCGACAGCAGGGTGGGCAGCAGAAAAGCTGTTTCGAATTGCTCTGCATTGGTCAAGCTTAAAGTATCCGTCTTCCGCAATGAGGTTTAGTTCCAGGCACAGTTTCAGGAGGTCATGATCCATCATCTCCTCGAGCTTTTCATCATCAAGAGATTTCGAGGTTAGCTGGGCAACGATTGGCAACCCGAAACCAATGACTTTGTGACGCAGCTCAACAATAGTCGAGTTCCAAACATAATTGATGGCGCTGTCAAACAAGCCGACTGAAACCGCGATACAGAGTCGGATCATGCTCTCGTCGCGCAACTCGGCAGGGATCTTGCTCAACAGTTTAGGAAGGTTCTCCCAGATGTGATCTATCTGTGCCTTTTCTGGCAGGACGTCTCGAGGTACGCCCAACGTGCTGGTGACTTGCGTCAGGAGTTGGTCGGTTTCATTCGTAATTGGCGGTAGGTCTTCAATCTTCTTGGGCACCAAATCTGACATTACCGCTCGTCCTTGTTAGTTCTTGGCTCAATATCTGGTAGTGAAAGGCTACCAGCAACCAAGGACGAACACGCGTCAATGTCAAGTCAAGTGACGTCCAACGTCCATGGACACGATTCTCGCATGGTGTGATTTCGGCGCTTTCGCACGAATCACCGTGTCATGCACCTACGCCAAGAAAACAAGGCTGAAGCGGCCATGAAGCGTCCTCGCGACAACAACTGACGAAGCCTGTCCGAGAGCGAATCCTCGAAAATTCGTCAGAACTGGGAACGAGATTCGCGAAACGTATGGTTCCAGCTTCGCACCAGAACCTGGAAGCCCTTGTTTTCAAGGCTGCGTTGGAATCATGCTTCCGCCATATGAGAACCACACCGCTTCGGAAGGAAAAGAGCTGCATGAACCGCGTTGGCCGTCCTTCACGGTCATCGTGATGCATACATGAAACCGATTGACCCCGCGCCCCTGCCCCGCCATTGAGTGGCGCAAATCGGAGCAGACATG
>VXPN01000174.1 GCA_009839535.1 Boseongicola sp. SB0662_bin_57
CCAGCGTCACGTCGTGGCCCGCCATGAGAAGTTTCGTTCCGAGAAGCGACCCGTAGGAAGCGCCGAGAATCAGTATTCTTCGAGACATAATGCACCCAATTTGCGTTGTTTTGCGCAACATGATTGCGCACGCGACGAAATTCCACAAAATTCGGGTATTGGTGTATGCAGTTTACACTACAATCATGCATATTGTAAAATTGTTATATTCCTGTGCTTCCTCGCTTCGTTCCCGTTCTTTTTGGGGAGCGCGTGCGCCTGACGTACGCCGCCTGGTGGCTGGAAGCGGATGGTCCGACAGTCCGGTGCGTGAGGTTCGTCGCCATCAAATGTGGGCGGACTCGCTGCCGCAAATCGCCGAACCTTCCGCCGAATGCGCAAGGTCTCGTTTCCGGGACCACTTGTGCACGTCATCCCGGGCCTGCTCATGAACCTGCAGGGCTGGCGCAGATGCGTCTGGCATGATGATCGAGCATTCCTTGATCGGCGTCCGGCGCATCAGCCCTCAATTTCGCGATGCGTCGAATTTCCCGGTCGATGATCCTCCGCTGCCCGGTGATTGCCGAAAGTCCGGCCCGCCGTTGGAGCGTGCGATGGAGCGCGGTTCGGGCTCGGTCGGAAGCGTCGTGGCGTACCGGTTCGATTTCTCGCCCGTCGGTCTGCAAGGGCTCGCTGACAATCATGTTGCCGCGATCACGCCGGCGCCGAGCCGCGTCCCTCCACCTCTTCGAGCGGTCAGCCAGCGTAAAGCGCTTGGCTGCCCCAGAGCAGGGCCACGAACCGAAGACCTTCGAGAAGGTCCGGTACGCCAATACCGTTCTGTCTGCATTCATCTTGACACCTGTTCGTCGGGCCTGTGCCGCCTGTTCGGCGTGCGTTGCGACGCAGATGGCATCGATGCGCATGAACCATGACCCGATTGTCAACGGGCCTTGGTTCGGGAGGCGGCTACTGGGCTTCAGACGGAGAGGTGGCATCACGAGATGATGCCCGCGCGCTCAACTTCCACGGAAACGGTTTTCCGGGGCGATGCGCTGCACACGCTGCATGCCGATGAAGCTGTCGGACGAGGAACTGCTCGTGCTGATGACTTCGGGAGAGGACCTCGTGCCTGGCGAAAGGATGGTGCGCGCCGCGGCCAGTCCAGTTTCCCTTGCCGTTGGCGTCCCTGTCTTCAGTTCGGGGCAATGTCAATGACCCGGCTAGCGCTGCATGTCTATGTCCCGGCTAGCGCCGAAGGCGCCCGCAATGCCGTCCTTGGTGAACACCCCTGCCGCTTCCTCGCTGCCGGGACCGTAGAATGCGCCATAGAGGCCCGGTGCCTGGATCGATCCTCGGTGACCCCTCCTGAGCTGCACGCCGTCCCACGTGATGTCGGGGTATGCCTGCCCGGCTGTGGTGTCCACTATGCCTGTGAACCGGACCGAAAGGCTGTTGTCGTCCGAAAAGTCCCCGATCTGGAGATATGACTCTCCCACGACCGTCCGCCCGTACCGGTCGCTGTCCCGGTCATGGTCGACGCCGATCATGGCACCGCGCCACGTCGCCTTTCCCTCCGTGGGCCACGCGGAAAAATAGTCGCCGAACACGAAGAATTCGGTCTGAAGTATCAGCGGCGCACCGCCGACACGTTCAACGCCCCGCGCCTCGTTGCTCACGAAGAAGAAGCTGTAATCCATCCAGCCGCCGAAGTCGGTGAACTCGTCGTCCCTGTCGTCCACGCGTCTGCCGCTGGCGTCCTCGAACTGGTGATTGATCGCAATGGGGATGTACCAGATGGCACCGGCATCTTCGGTTGAACGGATGAGCCGGTCGAGATGCGGCACCTTGGTTACGTCGGCATGGGCATCGTCGGGCGAAACAGGCTCGCCGGGCACAACATACTCCGAACCCCCCTTGCGGCTTGCCCTCACGCCGTCGACGGTGACCTGATGCCTCGACCCTATGTCGCCCGCCGCCTGCCACATCATCCAGCTGTGAGGGCTTGGCATGATCCAGCTGCGAGGGCTTTGCGTGTCGGACATGATTGTTTCAAGCAGTTCCTCGAACGACGGTCGGCGATGCCACCAGTCCGGCATGTTCTGGATGTTCTGCAGGCTTTGGAGCGCGGGGTGGCCGGTGTGCTGTGATGGCGGGGGAGTCGGCGCGGGACTTGACGTCTGTGGCTGCGGGGCGGGTTCGGGCTGCGGCTGCTGCACCGGCGTCGTCGGCTCGGGCCCGGACGGCGCAGGCGTCTCCGCCTGTGGCGGCGGCTCCAGGGGCGGCGGCAGCGCGGGAGACGACCCGCCGCCCTTGCAGCCGGACAGGGCCATCGCGCCAGCCAGGACGGCAACGGACATGCGCGCAAGCGCCGTGCGCCGCAGGGCGGCGGGAAGGAGGATGTCGCGGAACGAGGCCCCGTCGCCCCGCGGTTCAGACGCGCGGGTTCGGCATTCGGATGGCGGACGGCAGAAGAGCGAGGGCAGCGCCGCCATTGCCCGGCGGAACGCCCTCATGACGCGGGACGCAGGTTGGGCGCTCGGCGCTCGGCGCTCGGCGCTCGGCGCTCGGCGCTCGGCGCTCGG
>VXPN01000060.1 GCA_009839535.1 Boseongicola sp. SB0662_bin_57
CGCTCGGGCTTCGCCCTCGCTCGCTGCTGTTGCACCTCAGAGTGGAACCCGGGGGAGGTAACGGCTTCCCGCCCAAGAGCGTTCGTGTCCGGTTTCAACGCCCCACTTGACCAGTTGGCGGAGGAGGCGCTTCATGCCGGGCTTTTGCCAGATTGCCGTGGCCGCCGCTTTTCGTTGTCCTCGGCGCATTGGCGAAAAGACGTCAATCGCATCCAGAGAAGTCCGGTCCAGGTGCCGAGCGAACTGTCCGGTGCCGCTTGGCTTCACTTGTCTTTCTTGGCGTCGTTGCCGGCGGCCTCGTCGAAGGAGACTCCCATCTGGTCGCCGACCTTCTTCAGGAGAGGCAGCTGGACGGCCATGTCCATGATGGCGTCCATGGCCGAGGCCACGGGTGTTCGCGAAGCGCCGTCGCCGCCCTGGCTGCCAAGGCCAGTCACGTGATTGACGTTGATCGAGTTGATCCTCTCGGCCGGCTTGACCATTTCCCCGACGATCCTGGGCATTGCCTCGAGCCGGGCCTTTTCGAGCTCCATGGCGACGAGCGCGTCGGTGCGGGCGTTTTCCGCCTCTATCCGCGCCCGATCAGCCTCCGCCTCCGCGAGCTTGACGGCCTTCTCGGCCTCGGCCGCCTCGCGCCGGGCGGCGGCCTTGTCCTTTGCGGTGGCCTTGTCGCTCTCGGCCTCGATGGCCGCCCGTGCCGCAGCAGTCCTCGCCTCTGCCTCGGCGGCGACGCGGGCAAGTTCCGCGCGGCGTTCGGCATCTGCCAGTGCGCGCACGGTTTCCACCGCCTCTGCCGCCTTCACGGCCTCGGCCCGGGCGGCATCCGCTTCCATTTGTGCGCGGCTTTCTTCCTGGCTCTTGGCGGCTATCGCGATCTGGCGGTCTTGCTCGGCGATGGCCAGCGCCTGTTCGCGCTCCACTTCGGCGGCCTGAATGCCGCGCTCCATCTCGATCTTGGCCTCGGTCGCCGCCCGCTCGCTGTCGGCCTTGCGCCTTGCGACCTCGGCAATCTGGGCGGCAGCGAGCGTCTCGATCTCCTGCTGCTGGGCGATCTCGGCCCGGCGCTCCTCGAGATCGATCTCCATGCGCTGGCGAGAGGCCTCCATGGCCGCGCGGCGCACGGAAACCTCGCTGTCCGCATCGATTTCCGCCCGTTCCTTCTTCGACTTGGCGATCACTTCCGCCAGCTTGCGCATGCCGACCGCGTTGAAGGCATTGTTTTCGTCGAGTGCCGAGAACGGTGTCTGGTCGAGCCCCGTCAGCGAAACGCTGTCGAGCTGAAGGCCGTAGCGCGAGAGCGTGTCTTTCAGCATGTCGCGCACGTCCGCCACGAACTGCGCGCGGTTTTCGTGCAGTTCATCCATCGTCATGCGCGCCGCAACCGAACGCAACGCGTCGACCAGCATTCCGTCGATCAGGCTGCGCAGTTCGTCGCGCTGGAACGTCCGCTTGCCGAGCGTCTGCGCGGCGCGCGTGATCGCCTCTGCGTCCGGCATGACCGAGACGTAGAATTCCGCCCCCACGTCCACGCGCAGCCGGTCCTGCGTGATGAGCGAGGATTCCCCGCGCCGGTCCACGTCCAGCCGGAGCGTCTGCATGTTCACCGGGCTGATTTCGTGGAAATAGGGGATCGCCAGCACTCCGCCGTCGATCACCACGCGCCGCCCGCCGATGCCGGTACGCAAGAGCGAGACCTCGTTCGTGGCACGCTTGTACCACCACGCCGCCAATGCGATGACGACCGCAAGGACGACGACTGCGAGAATGATCCAGCCTACCATGCCCATCTTCCCTTCTCCTCTATAGACCGTGCATGCCGCACAGGATGTTGGACGACATGCCCCCGTCGGCGGGGATGTTCGTGCCCCTGATCCAGGTCGTCATGTCAGAAAGCAGGAACATGATGACCGGGGCGATGTCTTCTGTGGTGCCGGGCCGGTCCATGACCTTGCGATCCTCTTCGGCCCGTGCCCCAAGCGTGCGCAGGAAGTCCCCCAGGATCGGCGTGTCCACCGGGCCGGGACTGACCGCGTTCATGCGGATGCCTCGGTCGCGCCAGGTCCAGCGGTTCTGCATCGTCCAGACGACCAGCGCCTCCTTGGAAAAGAAGTAGCTGCGCCCGCCCTCGCTCGACACTTTCCATCGTTCGATGAAGTCGTCCACGTTGTGGAAGCCCAGCGTGTCGGAAGCCTTGATCGCATCGACCGCTTGCGGCCATCCGAACCCGGCCAGCGAGGCGACATTCACGATGCTGGCGCCGTCGTTGAGTTTCGGGATCAGGCGGGACGTCAGGTGCTTCAGCCCGATCAGGTTCACCTTCAGCAACAAGCCTGCGTCTTTCGTTGGCGGCAGGCCTGCATTGTTCACCAGGCCATCGATCCCGTCAGGCAGCACGTCAACCAGCGCGTTGATCGTCGCCTCGTCCGACAGGTCGGCGCGGTAGAACTCCTCCACGTGGTCGAAGTTCTTGTTGAGGTCCACGCCCAGAACCTCAGCCCCCTGTTCGGACAGGATGCGCGCGGTTTCCCAGCCAATGCCCGACGAGGAGCCGGTGACGACG
>VXPN01000270.1 GCA_009839535.1 Boseongicola sp. SB0662_bin_57
TTCTCCGGCATCCGCGCCGCCAGTTCGTCCTGACGCGGGGTTCTCAGCGTCACCACCAGGTCGGCCCCGCGATACCGGATCCGGAATCCCTGGCTGCGACTTTCGACCTTGAGAATGAGGTCTTCGCCATCCACGGCCAGCCTTGCAAGCTGCTGGCCGGGCCGCCATTCGCTTTCGACACGCATCACCTGGTCGTTCTCGAACCTTACGTCTGCACCATCGCGATCTGCCCTGATCCTGACCGGAACGGACGCGCCCTGGGCCGAAATCACCCAATCGCGGCCCACGTGACGGGCATGGTTGTCCATGCGTCCCGAGATGCGGGTCCGACGAATTTCCGCGACGCGATGCATTGCGGCAGAGGCGGCAGCGATTCGCCGGAGGGTTGCCTCGTCCAGCTCCACGCCATCGAACCCGTCCGGGAACTCCTCTGCAATGAAAGCCGTCGTCATGTCGCCGGCAATGAACTTCGGATGGTCCATGACGGCAGAAAGGAAGGGGATGTTGTGGCCGATGCCTTCCAGTTCGAACGCGTCGAGCGCCTGCCGCACCCCCTCCAGTGCAGACGGGCGATCAGGCGCCCAGGTGCAGAGCTTGGCGATCATCGGGTCGTAGTGCATCGAGATCTCGCCGCCCTCGAACACGCCTGTATCGTTCCTGACCGCGGCGGACTCGTCGGAAACTTCCGCCGGAGGACGGTACCGCGTCAGGCGTCCGATCGACGGCAGGAAGCCGCGATAGGGATCTTCGGCATAGAGCCGGCATTCGATCGCCCAGCCGTTGATGCCGATGTCCGACTGGGCCAGTTCCAGCTTCTCGCCGGCGGCCACGCGGATCATCTGCTCGACCAGATCTATTCCGGTGATGAGTTCGGTCACGGGGTGCTCGACCTGAAGCCGGGTGTTCATTTCGAGGAAGTAGAAGTTCCTCTCGCCGTCGACGATGAACTCGACCGTTCCCGCACTTGCATAGCCCACGGCGGCAGCAAGCGCGCAAGCCTGTTCGCCCATGGCTTTCCGTGTCGCATCATCCAGAAACGGGGACGGAGCCTCCTCGACAACCTTCTGGTTGCGACGCTGGATCGAGCATTCACGTTCATTCAGGTAGATCGTGTTGCCGTGGGAATCCGCCAGCACCTGTATCTCGATATGGCGCGGCTCGGTGACGAACTTCTCGATGAAGATGCGGTCGTCACCAAAGCTTGAGGCCGCCTCGTTCCTGGATGACTGAAATCCCTCGCGCGCCTCGTCGTCATTCCAGGCAATCCGCATGCCCTTGCCGCCGCCTCCCGCGCTTGCCTTGATCATCACGGGGTAGCCGATCTCTCCACTGATCCGCACCGCCTCGTCCGCGTCCTCGATCAGCCCCATGTAACCTGGCACGGTGGAGACACCCGCATCCTGCGCCACCTTCTTGGACGTGATCTTGTCACCCATCGCCTCGATGGCGGGCTTCGGCGGGCCGATGAACGTGACTCCGGCCGCATCGAGTGCGTCCGCAAATTTCGGGTTCTCCGAGAGGAACCCGTAGCCGGGGTGCACGGCTTCGGCACCCGTCTGGCGAATCGCGTCCATGACCCGTTCGATGTTGATGTAGGACTCGCTTGCCGGCGGGGGGCCGACGTTCACGGCTTCGTCCGCCATCGCGACATGCAGCGCTGCACTGTCGGCATCGGAATGGATGGCGACCGTGGGGATGCCCATCCTGCGCGCCGTCTTGATGACGCGGCATGCGATTTCGCCACGGTTGGCGATCAAGATCTTGCTGAACATGTCAACTCTCCCTCCGGTCGGGTTCGACCCCTGGACAAGCAGGCTGCCCCGGCAGGTCGCGCGGGCAGCCCTGTCCCGAGTCGCCGCAATGCCGGCCCGCGTCCGCCGGTCGCTTCAATCGTCGCCGGCCAATGCGCCTGCAGCGGCACCCGCCGCGGCGCCCTTGAGGCAGATGCCGTCGTCGATGACGCCTCCTGCGATGCATCCCGCGAGGCTGCTGGCTCCAGCCGGCCCAAGACCCGTTTCATCGCCACATGCCGCCGACCCCGGAGCGGCTTCGAGCACACAGGCTGACGGCAACCTGCGCATGGACCATCCCTTCTTGCGTGCTGGGGGCGATGCCGCCCTTTCATTGGAAGCGCACTTGCCCGGAGCCGGGAAATGACAATGACCCTGTGTCGTTGCGCAGGGGAAACGGCACATCCGAAGCCCGAAGTGTCCTTGCTGCGGCAGGTCATGGCCCGCAGCTTCCGTCAAAGGCTTTGGGAAAGGAGGCCCGGGCGCGCGCCTCGTCAATGACGAGCGTGCTTTCGTAGCTTGCGGGATCAAACGGATCCTCGGCCGGAACCACCTCGCGCCCGAAGACCCAGGAAAGTCGCCCTGCATCCAGGTTGCCGCGCACGAACGGATCCGGACCAAAGCATGTCCAGAGGCAAGCCATGAATGCCGTATCTGCAGCACGGTCAGCAAGCCTGCGGTCGGCAAAGCGTTCGCGTGCGATGAGCGGAGTCGCCCCGTCAGGGTTCGCGCGCCGGATCGTGAACTGGAAATCGGTGCCGCGCTGGCGG
>VXPN01000214.1 GCA_009839535.1 Boseongicola sp. SB0662_bin_57
CGAGCGGCTCATTCATGCCGTGAGATCCATGCGCGAGGCCCAGGCCAGCCAGGCCAGGAGGGAGGAGCCGGCGGACCCCGGCATCCAGCGAAAGATCGGCGAACTTGCAGACGGCCAGGAGCGTCTCGAGGCAACCCTGGCGTGGATCCTCGATGCCGAAGGCATGACAAGATCGGAAGCGGGGAAGCCCACGATTTTCCGGCGGCAGGAGCAGGAACATGCGACGCTTGAGCAGGAAGAGGGCAAGCCCCTGACTGTCGCGGAGCTCATTCAGGCCATGAATTTTCCGGACACTGCCGAGGACATGAAAGGGATGGCCGCCTACAGGCGCGGCCTCAGGGACCAGACGATTGGCGGATTGATTCGCGCGAGCGAAGACATCCTGACGCTTTTCAGCCGTGACGCCTTGTACATGGATGACCTGACCGCGGGTCGCACGCAGCCGGAGACGTGGCGAAAGTACGCCAAGGGCGGGCGCGGAAACGAGATAGCCGAACTTGGCAGGGATCTTGATCGCGAGAGCCTGGAGCTTGTTGGCGGACGAATGAAGCAGGATTCCATCTTCCGTGACGCCGCAGAGCACTTCCTGCGCAACTTCGACAAGACGTTTTCCGAGATGTGCGACCATCTTTCCAACAAGGAAATTGCCGCGCTGGCGGACACGAGGACGGCGCGCGCGTTCAGGCTTCTGGGCAAGATCGAGGGCCTCTTCGACTAGGCCGGCTGCACAAGCTGTCCCTCTTGCATCAACCGTGCTCCTTGAGCAATCTCCGTTTCCGGCGGTTCCAGTCGCGCCTGGCCTCGGTTTCGCGCTTGTCGTGCTGCTTCTTGCCCCGGCCCAGGCCGAGCTTGATCTTCGCGATGCCCTTGTGATTGAAGTACATGACCAGGGGAACGAGAGTCATGCCCTTGCGCTGGGTGGCGTTCCAGAGATCGGACACTTCCTTTCTTGAAACAAGGAGCTTTCGCCTGCGGCGATCCTCATGGCCAAACATGGCCTGCTCGTACGGCGCGATGTACGCATTGACAAGCCAGAGCTCCCCGTTCTCGACCGCAGCGTAGCTCTCGGCGATGTTCGACTGCCCGGTGCGAAGCGACTTGACCTCGGAGCCCATGAGCATGATGCCACACTCTATGTCGCTCTCGATCGCATAGTCACGGCGTGCGCGGCGGTTCTCCGCGATCACCTTGTAGTTCGGGTTGTCCGTTGGCTTTGCCATGGCCGGACGGATAGTGGGTCCGGTCGGCCCTGTCCAGAAACCGCGTCAGGCGTTCCAGGCCACGGGGACCGATACAGGCCCTCGGAAAGCCCAGCCGAACAATTCGACATTTCCTTCGAGCCTGAGTCCCGGCAGCGAGTCAAAGAGCATCGGCAAGGCCACTTCCGAAATCAGGCATCGCGAGGCAGCCGCGCCTGCACAGAAATGCGGGCCTGCGCCAAAGGGGATGGCAGCGGACGTGTCGCGCGTGATGTCGAAGGCGTCGGCCCGATCGAAATGCGCCTCGTCCCGACCGGCGGACGAGAACATCAGGAACGCACGTGTATCCGGTTCGAGCACGATGCCGTCGATCTCGTCGCGCTGGGCAACCCGTCGGGGCGACATGCCGATGGGGCTGTGAAGACGTGCGTATTCGGAGAAGGCCATCTGCCAGGTCGCGGCGCCGTTCCGGACGAGTTCCATCTGGTGCGGATGGTCAAGAAGTGCCCAGGCGGTTCCTGCAATCGCGTCCCTCGGTTCGTTCTGGCCTCCCGAAATCACCAGCTTCACGTTCGCACGGACACTGTCCATCGGCAGCCCCGCCTCGAGCTGAACCGCAAGCGCCGACAATTCGGGAGGGGAGGCCAGCTGCCGGTCGATGTGGCTGTCGATCAGTGCCGTGGCCGCATGACAGCGGTCCTCGACATCCGCATCCCCGGCATAGTTGGCGCATCCGTCGATCATTCCTTGGGAACTGCCGTCCATCTCCTCGACGGCCATCGAGGTGAGGCCGGTGATGGCTTTCAGCGCCTCCGCCGAGACCGGCATTGCAAAGTCTCGGACAAGGTCGCAACGCCCGCGCGGCCGGAGCCTTTCAAGGATGCGTTTCGCGGCAGCCTCGAACTTCGGCTTCCAGTGATCGGCGACGGTGCGCGGGCTGAACGTGGGAAACAGCGCCCGGCGCTCCCGCATGTGCGCCTCTCCGTCCTTGCGCATCATGTTCTGTCCCATGAGGACGGTCATCAGTCCGCCGGGCTGGTCGGACGAAAGGACGTCCACCCGCTTCTCGTGGCGATGGATGTCGTCGCGCCGCGTGAACAGCACGGCATCCAGTTCGGGAACATGTGCAATCGGCGCATCCTTTCGCATCCTGGCAAGATCCGGGTAGGGATCCGATGCAAAGCTCGCGAGATCGATATGGAATTCCGGTGCCCCCGCCATGTTCGTGACGCTATTCGACCTTGCGCCGGATTCAACCGCGTTTGGCCTGTTGACGTCATCTTCCGTTCCGGAAAGGCTCAGGACCATGCTTGAACAACTCGTGCTTGGCGCTGTGCTGACTCTCGCGACCGTTCT
>VXPN01000385.1 GCA_009839535.1 Boseongicola sp. SB0662_bin_57
CCTTCTCCTTTCTCCAATTCGAGGAAATGGCGGAAACGGCATCGCGCTGTGTCGTTTTGGGCGTGACACGAGGGCCGGAGTTGAGAAGGTCGAGCATCTCCCGCAACACGGCCTTGATGTCGCCCGTCAGTGCCAGATCAACCGTGTAGTTTCGACCGATCTGGGTTGGCTCGATGTCGATCTGAACCAGTCGCGTCTTCTTGTCAGGAATGCGCCAAGCCGCCGTGCCGACGTTGTTGAAACGGGTCCCCAAGGCCAGCCCCAAGTCCGCCTGAAGGACGTATTCGTTTGACGCCGGCCTCCCGAGGAGACCATAGGGTCCGAGGCTGAGGGGATGGTTCTCTGGCAGCGTGCCCTTGCCCATGTAGGACGTTGCGACCGGCATGTCGAGCAGTTCGGCGAGTTCCCTGACCTCGTCCGTCGCGCCCGAGGCCATCACGCCACCGCCGCCCAGGATGATCGGACGTTTCGCAGAGAGAATTGCGTCGACTGCGGCGGAAATCTCGTGCCGGGGCGGCGTTGGCCGGTACGCCGGCCATCGGGCGTAGCGCGTGTCGATTTCGAGGTCCTCGTCGGCGAATTCGTGCTTCGCCCGCAGCGTCGTCAACGGGAAACTCAGAAGCACGGGGCCGGGCCGTCCGGTGGTCGCGATCTGGAAGGCCCGCTTCACGAATTCCGGGATCCGCTCGACGTGATCAACGGAGAAGGCCTTCTTGGTGATCGGGCGAAAGAGCGCTGTCTGGTCGACCTCCTGAAACGATTCACGACCGCGCCAGTCTGCCCGAACGTCTGAGACGATGGCCACGACGGGAATGCCCGAGAGGAAGGACTCTGAAATGCCGCTGATCAGGTTGGTGGCGCCCGGTCCGACCGTGGCATCGCAGACACCGACCTTGCCGGTCGCCCGCGCATGGGCATCGGCCATTTTTGCTGCTGCTTGCTCATGCCGCACCAGAAGATGCCGGATGTCGTTGCGGCGGAAGATTGCATCGTAAATGTGGGTTTGTTCGCCCGGCAGGCCGAACATCGTGTCCACGTCGAACCGGCGAAGCATCTCGACGATCGCCTCGCCACCATTCATTGCCCTCGTGCCTAGGTCTGGCATGGTCCGCTTCTTGGCCCTTGAATTGCGACGGCTTCCGCCTCGGCAAGGTCAAGCTCGATCAGGCTGGTGCGGTCATGCTCCGCGGCCAGCGTCTCGCCTGTCGAAATGTTCTGGTCGGCCAGCGTGATCCGCTTGCCACGGCCCACGAGCGCGTTCGCGATGCCGAGGCCGATGTCACCGCGCCCGCCGGTGATGCGAACGTGATCTGCCTTGATTTCCAACGGATCCTCCCCGTGAATTCGGTTCGGCCCGCGTGGGCCTGGTTCCAGCGAACGTCTCGCTTGGGACCGCAACATGGGCCCCGACAGTTCAGGCAACCTCGATCGCGCTCGGCAGAAGCACCGTTTCAAGGTGTTCCTTCGCCTCGGCGTGGGTTATCCAGTCTGGCGGCGGGAAGTCCGCTGCCATCTCCCAATCATCGCCGCTCGCCTCCATGTGGGCCGCGACCCGGGCGTCAAGCTCGTCCATCAGCGTCTGATACGCCGGATCATCCACCAGGTTGTTCTGTTCATGGTAGTCTGCACGCTCGTCAAACAGCAGCATGCGCTTGTCCTTGTGGCGCATGTAGAGCCAGTCCTTGGTGCGAATGCCGCGCTCGGCAAATGGCGCAAACTCGTGCGGATTGGCTCCCTTCTGGGTAAAGACCTGGTACCAGATCGCGTCACGTGCCTCGGCCTCGTCACCATCGAGAACGGGAAGGTAGCTCTGGCCATCAATGTCCTCGGGTATGTTTGCACCAGCGATGTCAAGGATCGTAGGCATCATGTCAGGGCCGACATCGACCAGCGCCTCGGTTTTCTGCGGCTTGAACCGTGCGGCGTAACGGACAATCAAGGGCACGTGCATGGCACCACGGTACGCCGTGTTCTTGATCCCGCAGTAGTGACCGTGCTGACCGCACATGTCACCGTGATCGCTGAAGAACAGCACTACCGTGTCATCCGCGATTCCCTGACGATCAAGTTCGTTCAGGATCCGTCCAACGTTCCAGTCAATGTTGTGGATCATGCCATAGTATTCGGCGATGAACTGGCGAATTTCGGCCTCCGTTTCCGGTTCGCCAACGGGCTTGGTGTCGTAGGCCGCGTGGCTCGCATGTCCTGACCGCGGATCGCCGCCGCACCAGACCTCGTTGCGAATTCTCTGGGTCCTGCGCTGCAGTTCCATGTTGGGAACGCCTGCCGGCAAAGGGACCTCTTCGGGAGTGTAGATCCGGCGCAGGTAGTCCGGCATGTCCATCGGAAAGTGCGGGGGACCATAACTCACGTACCCGATCCAGGGCTTGCCGTCCTTGGCGGTCGACGAATCCGCAATGAAGTCGATCAACTGATCGGTCTGGTAGTCCGGTTCATAGCGTTTCGAATGATAGGCCTGACCATCGTCATCATAGTATATCGACGACATGTACTCGTGGCCGCGATTGAAGCCTATGAAGTGGTCCCAGCC
>VXPN01000047.1 GCA_009839535.1 Boseongicola sp. SB0662_bin_57
GCATCAAGACGACGCCAAGTTCGGCAACCTGCTGGATCGCATGCACGTCGACATCAAGCAGCGCCAGAACCGGGCTGATCGCGACGCCCGCGACGAGGTAGCCAAGAACCGAGCCTATTCCAAGTCGCGTGGCGATGGGGACGGAAACGACGCCTGCGATCAAGAAGATGAATGCAAGGAGAAGGATGTCGGTCATGCAATCAAATTGCAGGGTTCCGGGCGTGCTGAAAAGGCGAAAGCTCGCGGTGCCGGAAGAATCTCTCGGGTTCCGTGTCCTGGACAAATATTTTTGCTTCCCTGAATGTCAGTCTTTGCTATCGTTCAATCATGTCCCGGCGACCCGATGTGAATTCCTAGGAGGATCAAGATGAGCACAGTCTCCATGACGGTGAACGGCAAGGCCGTATCCGCCGATGTCGAGGACCGAACTCTCCTTGTCGACTACATTCGCGAGCACCTGCGCCTGACCGGCACGCATGTCGGATGCGACACGAGCCAGTGCGGCACATGCGTGGTTCACGTGGACGGCAAGGCGGTTAAGTCCTGCACCATGCTGGCCGCCGCGGCCGAAGGCGCGGAAGTCACGACCATCGAGGGCGTGGCGAACGGCGACCTGCACCCCATGCAGAGGGCGTTCAATGACAATCACGGGCTTCAGTGCGGCTTCTGCACGCCTGGCATGATCATGAGCGGGATAGACATGGTCAATCGCTACAAGGCTGAAGGAAGGGAACTCGACGAGGCCGCGATCCGCCACGAGCTTGAAGGCAATATCTGTCGATGCACCGGCTACCACAACATCGTGAAGTCGATTGCGCAAGCCGCCAGCGAGATGTGAGGAGGGCGAGAGATGAGCGAAGGAATCGGTGCACCAGTCAAGCGCAAGGAGGACAAGCGCTTCATTACCGGCAAGGGCAAGTATACCGACGACATCAGGATGGAGAACCAGACCTATGCGGCGTTCGTCCGGTCTCCGCACGCACATGCAGAGATCAAGGGAATCGAGACGTCCGCGGCCGAGGGGATGAGCGGCGTCATCGCCGTTCTGGACGGTGCGCAATTGACCGGCGACGGCATCGGCAACCTGATCTGTGGCTGGGCGATCTCGTCGAAGGACGGAAGCCCGATGAACATGGGCGCATGGTCTGCGCTGGCCACCGGGAAGGTGCGGTATGTTGGCGATGCGGTGGCGGTGGTCGTTGCGGAAAGCAAGGACGAGGCCCAGGCCGCGGCCGAGGCGGTCGAGGTGAGCTACAACGAGCTTCCCGTGGCAGCGAGCATCGCGGCGGCCCTCGCCGAAGGCGCCCCGGAAATCCACGAAAACGCGCCTGGCAACGTGATCTACGACTGGGAGCTCGGCGACGGCGACGCAGCCGAGGCAGCACTGGCAGGTGCGGCTCATGTCACGGAAATGGACATCACCAACAATCGCCTGGCCCCAAACGCGATGGAGCCCCGGTCTGCAGTTGCGACCTACGATGACGCGGAAGACCACTACACGCTGTATTCGACCAGCCAGAACCCGCACGTGGCGCGGCTGGTGCTGAGCGCCTTCTATCAGGTTGCCCCCGAGCACAAGCTTCGCGTGATCGCGCCTGATGTGGGCGGAGGGTTCGGATCGAAGATCTACATCTACCCCGAAGAGATCGTCTGCCTCTGGGCTTCGATGAAGACCAGGCGCTCCGTCAAGTGGACGGCGGAGAGGACGGAGTCCTTCCTGACTGATGCCCACGGACGCGATCATGTCACCAAGGCGCGGATCGGCTTCGATGCCGATGACAGGATCGTGGGCTTCAAGGTCTCGACCAAGGCGAACTTCGGTGCCTACATGTCGCTCTTTTCGAGCGCCGTGCCGACGTATCTCTATGCGACGCTGCTTTCGGGAACATACGACATCCCGGCGATCCATTGCGAAGTCCTGGCGTGCTACACGAACACCGTGCCCGTGGACGCCTATCGCGGCGCCGGGCGGCCGGAAGCGTCATTCGTCGTGGAGCGCCTGATGGAGACGGCTGCGCGGGAGATGGGCAAGGATCCGGCGGAACTGCGGCGCGTGAACTTCGTCAAGGAGTTCCCGTACCAGACCCAAGTCATAATGAACTATGATTCGGGAGATTTCGAAGGCAACATGAACCAGGCCATGGAGGCTGCGGACTGGTCCGGCTTCGCGGTGCGCAAGGCAGAGGCCGCCAATCGCGGCAAGCTTCGCGGCATCGGCATGGCCTGTTACATCGAGGCTTGCGGAATCGCGCCTTCGGCTGCGGTCGGCTCGCTCGGGGCTGGCGTCGGTCTCTGGGAATCGGCGGAAGTGCGCGTGAACCCGGTCGGAACGATCGAGGTGCTGACCGGCTCGCACAGCCACGGGCAGGGGCACGAAACGACCTTTGCGCAGGTCGTGGCGGAGCGTTTCGGCGTGCCGCTCGACAGCATCCAGATCGTTCATGGCGATACGGACAAGGTGCAGTTCGGCATGGGCACCTACGGGTCGCGCTCCGGTCCTGTCGGCATCTCGGCGATCGTCAAGGCCTGTGACAAGGTCGAGGTGAAGG
>VXPN01000082.1:0-1244 GCA_009839535.1 Boseongicola sp. SB0662_bin_57
TCGTGAAGCATCACCAGGTGTGCCCGGTTGATCGCGTTCACGTGACCCGCGAAATGCCTCATGATGCCTTCGAAGAGAGGGGCGAGAACCGTGTCCCTGTAGGTCGGGTGCGGGAAGGCCGTGCGTTCCGTCATCCCTTCAACCCCGCCATGACGACGCCCCGGATGATGAAACGCTGGAAGATCAGGAAGACGACGAGTGTCGGAATGGTTGAAATCGCCGCGCCGGTCATGATCAGTTCCCACTGGACGTCGGCCTCGTCGCCGAAACTCGATAGGCCCACCGGCAGCGTGTACATGTCAACCGAGTTTGTCACGATCAACGGCCAGATGAAGGCCGTCCAGTTTCCCAGGAAGACGAAAATTGCCAGGGCCGCCAGCGCAGGCCGGACCAGCGGCATCGCCACCGTCCACCAGATCGCAAGTTCGTTCAGCCCGTCGATCCTTGCGGCTTCGATGAAGTCATCTGGGACGGTCTCGAAGAACTGCTTCATCAGGAAGGTGCCGAAGGCAGTCATGAGGCCAGGAAACATGATTCCCCAGTAGGAATCGAGCCACCCGAACGCCTGCGACATCAGGTACCAGGGAATGACAAGCATCTCGGTCGGGATCATCAGGGTCGACAGGATCGCGATGAAGACGATGTAGCGTCCCGGGAAACGGAACTTGCACAGCGTGTAGCCGACGAGGCTGTCGAACAGGATATTGGAGATCGTGGTTATCGTGGCGATGACGAGCGAGTTGACGAACCAGCCGTAGAACCTGCCGTCCTCCAGCACGTAGATGTAGTTTTCCAGGTGCGGTTCGTTGGGCACGAGAGCCAGGTTGTAGATCTCGTGCGGCCATTTCAGCGATGTCGAGATCATGTACGCGATCGGCATCACCATCAGGACGCCGCCGGCGAAGAGAATCAGCCAGCGGATGACCTGCCCGGTGCCGGCCGATTTCCGGGACGTCCCGGAGGCCAGAAGGGACTTCGAGCTTGCCCTGATTTCCGCGACGGAACTGCCCACGTCAATTGTCCCTGAGTATGCGCAGCTGCACGAGGCTGACGATCAGGAGGATCAGGAACAGCACGACGGTCTGCGCTGCGGCGTAACCCATGTTGAAGTCGGTGAACGCGCTTTGGTAAATCATCAGAACGAGCGGTTTCGTCGAGTTGAGCGGACCACCCGGGTCATTGGTGGTCATGTTGAAAACGTGATCGAAAATCCTCAGGAAGCCGATCGAGGAGAAGACCACGAT
>VXPN01000082.1:1344-2546 GCA_009839535.1 Boseongicola sp. SB0662_bin_57
GGATCGTTCCAGAGTTTCGCGTAGTTGGCCCAGCCGGCCCAGGTCCGGTCGCCGAGCAGGTTCCAGTTCTGGAACGAAATGGCCATGGCGTTTGCCGTGGGATAGAACCGGATCACCACGTAGAACACGATGGGCACGGCAAGGAACGCCCACGCCCAGACGATGTGTTTTTGCCGGATTGAGAGCCTGTGGTACATTCTCGTACGCTCGCAGGTAGAAAGTCCTGGTCAGGGGTTCCGAGCGCGAATTGCGAGCCCCGGACGGTGTCCGGGGCTCGCTTGAATCTAGTTGTAGTATTCGTTCAGCAGTTCCTGCTCGGCCTCGGCTGCGATGGCAATGCTGTCTGCCACTGCCTGGCCTTCGATGTCGATGCGCTGAACCATGTCGATCAGGATCTGCCGCTGCGCGCTTTCATTGGCGAACTTTGTCGTGTTCGCGTAGGCAAGGCCGCGGATGAAGGGCCCGAAAACCTCGTCGTTCGCATTGGCTTCGGTCAAGCCGACCGAGGGCTTCGCGGGCAGTTCGCCAACGACGTCGAGCCAGATCTGCATGGCCTCGTCCGACGTCACGTACTGCATGAACTTCACGGCGGCATCGTATTTCTCGCCTTCCGCCTTTGTCGTGATGGCGTTCACCCAGTAGGACGAGTAGTTCGAACGCATGCCGTCGGAATTCGCGGGCAGTTCCGTGACGCCCCACTTGAGGCCGCGCGTCTTGTTCAGAGAGCCGATGCGGAACGAGCCGTCGATATGCATGCCTGCACGACCGGCCTTGAAGGCGGCCTGGGGCTCGTCCATGAATCCGAAAGCGGACACTTTGTGCTCGTTCACGAGACCGGTGTAGAACGCGGCCGCCGCCATCCCGGCATCCGAGTTGTAGTTGACGGTCCTGTAGTCGTCCAGGTAGGGTTCGCCGCCGAACTGGCGTACCAGGACTTCCCGGAACCAGTGATGGTCCTGGGCGTTCATGCCCGCCGTGATCCCGACCTGCGTGAGATTGCCCGCAGCATCCGTCTTCGTCAGCATCTTCGCGGTTTCAATGAGCTCATCCAGCGTCTCCGGCGGGCCGCTGATCCCGGCCTCGTCAAACAGGGTCTTGTTGTAAAACAGGGCGAGCGAGCGGACGGCGGTTGGCAGAGCCCAGTAGCTGTCGCCTTCACGCATGGCGCCGACCATCGGGAAGAACTCATCCTCGATCATCGA
>VXPN01000396.1 GCA_009839535.1 Boseongicola sp. SB0662_bin_57
CATGTTCGTGCGTGATGCGTCCGGCGGCGTAGTCAATGTCCATGACGCTGTCGAAAATCGCGCAATGATCGCTTCCGGGATCCGTAACGATGTAGCTGATCGTGTTCGAGGCCTCGTCGAAGTGGCCTGACACGTCCGGGCGCACATCCAGGTTGAGATTGTCCATGGAACCTCCCGGTCGTTGCGCCATCGACCAGTTCTCGCGGCGCCCTGCAAATGCTGGTTGCCACTATAGCAGGAGGCGCGGGCGTGAACAGGTGTGCCGGGCACGACGGCGCTATGGGCCCTGCATGTCGGCAGGGGCAGGGCAGGCAGGCGCTGTCGCAGGAAATGGTCGCGAGTGCGCAGGTCGCGCCTTGCCGACCGCAATTTTGGGCTGTTGCGTGATCAATGATGAGCCTATTGCGAGGATCGGGCGGTCACATTCGGAGGGCGGGATGACCTCACTTGCCATGCATCTTCAAGCCGAACTGAACGGGCTGAGATCTTCCGGCCTCTACAAGTCGGAACGGATCATCACCGGTCGGCAGGCCGGAACCGTGGAGCTCTCGACCGGCCAGGATGTCATCAACCTTTGCGCGAACAACTATCTCGGCCTTTCCGGCAATGCCGAGCTTGTTGCGACCGGACAGGAAGCTCTTGAGCGCTACGGGTACGGCATGTCGTCCGTTCGCTTCATCTGCGGCACGCAGGACGTGCACAAGGAGCTCGAGGCAAGGCTCTCGGCATTCCTGGGATTCGAGGACACGATCCTCTATTCCAGCTGTTTCGACGCAAACGCCGGCCTGTTCGAGACCATCCTCGGACCCGAGGATGCAGTGATTTCGGACGCGCTCAATCATGCCTCGATCATCGACGGCATCCGGCTCTGCAAGGCAAGACGGCTTCGCTACGCGAACGCCGACATGGCCGATCTCGAGGCGCAGCTTCAGGCCGTCGCCGACGCACGGTTCAGGCTTGTCGTGACCGACGGCGTGTTCTCGATGGACGGACACGTCGCGCCCCTTTCCGCAATCTGCGATCTTGCTGAGCGACATGACGCCATGGTCATGGTCGATGACAGCCATGCGGTCGGTGTCATGGGTCCGAACGGTCGGGGCAGCATCGAGCAATGCGGCGTGATGGGGAAGGTCGACATCGTGACCGGAACCCTCGGCAAGGCGCTTGGCGGCGCATCGGGAGGATACGTCTCGGCAGGGCGCGAGATCGTCGACTGGCTTCGGCAGCGGTCCCGACCCTACCTTTTCTCGAACACCCTTGCGCCGGTCATTGCAGCGACGTCGATCAAGGTGCTCGACTTGCTGGAAGCCTCCACCGAACGGCGAGACAGGCTCATGGGGAACACGGGGCATTTCCGGACGCGCATGAGCGATGCCGGTTTCGACCTCCTTCCGGGAGAGCACCCGATCATTCCCGTCATGCTTCGCGATCCGGTTCTTGCCCAGGACATGGCTGTGCGACTCGACCGGAAGGGCGTCTACGTTGCCCCGTTCAGCTTTCCGGTCGTGCCCAGGGGCCAGGACCGGATTCGCACCCAGATGTCGGCTGCACATGGCCGCGTCGAGCTCGACCGTGCAGTCGATGCCTTCATCGAGGTCGGCCATGAGATGGGAATCCTGACGTGAACGGCGGCATGAAGGCGCTGGTGAAGGCCCGCCCCGAGGAAGGACTCTGGATGCAGCGGGTGCCGGTGCCTGAGCCGGGCGCGGACGAGGTGCTGATCAAGGTCGTGAAGTCGGCCATTTGCGGGACGGACGTCCATATCTGGAAATGGGACGAGTGGTCCGCGAGCACCGTGCCCGTTCCCATGGTCGTCGGCCATGAATTCTGCGGCAGGATCGTCGATTGCGGCAATGCGGCGACAAGGTACCAGGTCGGGCAGCGCGTCGCTGGCGAAGGTCACGTCGTTTGCGGCGCATGCCGGAACTGTCGCGCCGGGCGCGGCCATCTTTGCAGGAACACGGTGGGCGTGGGTGTCCATCGTCCGGGAAGCTTTGCAGAATACGTTTGCCTTCCGGAAAGCAACGTGGTGCCGCTTCCGGACGCCATCCCGGACGAGATTGCGGCAATTCTCGACCCGCTCGGCAACGCGGTCCATACCGCGCTCAGCTTCGATCTCGTGGGAGAGGACGTTCTGGTTGCCGGGGCTGGCCCCATCGGCATCATGGGCGCGTTGGTTGCGCAGAACGTGGGTGCACGAAAGGTGGTCATAACCGACATCAGCGCGTATCGCCGCGATTTGGCGCGCAGGCTGGGCGTCGCGCATGTCGTGGACGCGGCCACCGAGGACCTGGACGACGTCATGACCAGGATCGGCATGACGGAAGGGTTCGACGTTGGCTTGGAAATGTCCGGCGCCGCCCCTGCCCTGCGTGACATGATCGACAAGATGAACAACGGCGGGAAGATCGCGCTTCTTGGAATCGCCCCGACCGAATTCGCGGTCGACTGGAACAAGATCATCTTCAAGATGCTCAACGTGAAGGGGATCTATGGCCGCGAAATGTACGAGACCTGGTACAAGATGATCGCCCTTCTGCAGTC
>VXPN01000145.1 GCA_009839535.1 Boseongicola sp. SB0662_bin_57
GGCTGTTCTCGATCGACACCCCGGCGACCTGCACCTCGCCCGTGTCCGTGCCGGTCGTGCCGTCGAACTCCTGCTCGATCAGCGGCGTCAGCAGGTTGATCGCGTGGGCGGCCTCAGCGTGGTATCCGCCCGCCATCTCCACCGGGCCACGAATGGCCACGGCATTCTGGTCGCCAGTGCTCGGGTCGCCCAGATACGCCCAGATGGCAAAAAGCTTTTCGCTGCCCGACAGAGACACGGGCGGCGACGCGGACCACGGATACTCAAACGACGACGGCGTCTGTCCCTCCGGGAGCACACTCAGATCCTGTTGCGTAGACCCGTTCGCGCGGACCCTGTTCGTCCCGACAAGCAGCCGGTCCCCCGACTGATCGTAGGCAGCCTGCGAGACAAGATTCGCCGTCCGGTTCCAGACCTCGTTCGTCTGATCGTAATCGTAGACGTGGCCGCGCCGGACAGTCGAAAATGCGATACCCGCCGGTCCCACGTTCTCCAGCACGAAGAAAAACGGACGCCAGACATGCCCGGCTCCATTCCGCGCGTTCTCCGCCAGCTGCGCGAGCTGGATCATGCCGTCGATCGCCTCGGCGTCAACCAGCTTGCGGTCGCGGCGGGTGGAGCGGAGCTTGTCGGGAAAGTCGATCGTCATCCGTCATACTCCAGCGTGAGGGTCCGTTCGCCCGTGCCGAGGATGGCCGGGTCCTGCTCGGCGTTCGAGCCGTAGACGATGTGGCCGGGATGGGTGTTGGCCGCGAGCCGCGTGAAGCCGCCCAGGATGTCGTGCGTGTTGCCGTCGAAGTAGGCGGAGTCCGGCGCGCCCGCGTCGTCGGGCACGAAGAAGAAGAGCCAGCCGTCGCCGTCCGAGGGCTCGGCCGGGATGGTCAGGACGTCGGAGGTGAAGGTGGTGGCGGCGACGATCTCCGCGCTGTCCGGCACCTGCTGCGCGGCCCAGCCGATGCCCCGCTCGTGGGCGCTGTGCACGGCGCCGCCGGAACTCAGCTTCACGAACTCGGCGTGGATCGCGCTCATCGAGACGTTGCCCGACCGCGTGGCGAAGAAATTGACCGCCGTGTCGGCGGCCAGGACGAGCAGTATCCGCGACGTGTGGATGTTCCGCGTGCTGCGGACGAAAACGGTGTTGGACTGGTCCAGTTCGGCATCGTCCGACGCTCGGCGGACGTCGAAGCCAATGGTCACATTGCTGGAGGCATTGAAGTCGCCGTGGACGTTGACCAGGTAGACGCCCGCCGCCACCGTGAAGTCGTTGCCGGAAATGCCGGACAGGATGCTGGGATCGCCGGCGCCGTTGACGACGGAGATCCCTCCCGCCGACGGCGTCAGCTCCACGTCCGAGCTGCCGCTGGTCACGTTGCCGAAATTGATCCGCTCGACGCGGGCCTGGAGGTCGCCGGCAGGCGCCGGCCCGCCGCCCGCGTTGTCGTCGACGTACTTCTTGGTCGCCGCGTGCAGGTCCGCCGTCGGCGCGCCGCTGAGCGTCAGCGCCCCGGTGAGGACGCCGCCCGCCAGCATGAGGTAGCGCAGGTCGGCATTGGCCTGGCTGATGCCGGGCACGATCGCGGCGATCGCGTCGGAGAGCTCCTTGAGCGTGTCGCGGCTGGCCGGCGCGCCCGCGACCAGCGCGGCGATCGCCGCCTGGATGGCGGCCACGCGCTCGCTGTCGCGCGAGATGCTTGCAGGGATCTGGCTTTCGGCCACCTGGCCGGACAGGTCCGCGAAGCTGGACGGCACGTCGGAGGCCTTGGCCAGAGACGTCGCCTGCAGCTTCTTCGTGGTGGCGGCGCTCTCGTCCCAGGCCGGGATGAAGTCCCTGGCCTCCAGGTCGCCGACGGGGATCTCCGCCAGCTGCTTGATCGTGCGGTCAGCCATCGCCCGCGCTCCATGCCAGGGCGTCGCCGCCCGCCGCGACCAGGAGCGCGTCCGTGCCCGCCTCGACCAGCAGGCGGAACGTCTCCGGCGCGTCGGGGTCGCCGGGCGTCGCGCCCGTGACGCCGATGCGCCCGAGCGGGAACAGCGAAACGGAGAGGCCGACGCCGACCTGGACCGGCATCACCAGAACCCCACGGCGGTCGCCGTCGACCCGTCGCGGACGTGGCTGACGCGGAGCGGCAGGAAGGCGCCCGCCGTGACGGCGAGCGTCAGGTCCGCGCTGTCGTCCTTCAGGCGCATCGCGAGGTTGCCGTCGCCGGTGACCATGATCGCGCGGGTGACGTTCGAGAACTCGTGGTCGCCGCCCGATACGTCGACGACCTCGCTCCTGGAGAGCGGCTCGATGACGTCGACGCGGCGCCTGTCCTTCTTCTCGAATGAGTCGGCCATTCCGTCCTCCGCCACAGACGCGCTGAGAGCGCCGCTGAGTGGGGTCCGGATTCGCGTGCCGTCAGGTCCGTGGGAAGTCCTGACCCCGTTTAAATTTCGCGCTAACCCCGTTTAACGTCGAAGTCCGCGCGTCGCGCTCCGGCCGGATCCCGGCCGGAGGCCGGATTCAGGCCGAATCGGGCGCCGTGGCGGCCTTCACGGCCC
>VXPN01000380.1 GCA_009839535.1 Boseongicola sp. SB0662_bin_57
GCACCTTCGCCCATCGTTGAATCGACCGGCACCGGCGGCGGCATGAAAATTTTCTGTGAAGGCATTGGCGAGAACACCGCCGACATGACGGGCGCGTCCCGGGCGATGAAGGCGTCCGAATACGAACTGTGCCAGTCGAACGGCGTGACCGACATCACCGAAGCCCTGATTGGCTTCGACGGACTTTCCATCGCCATCTCGCGCGCAAGCGACTTTGCCTGGGACCTGAAGCTCAGCGAAGTCTATCAGGCTCTTGCCGCCCAGGTTCCTGTCGACGGCAAATGGGTCGACAACCCCTACACGACCTGGGATCAGATCAACCCGGACCTGCCAGCCGTCGAGATCCTCGCTTACGGTCCGCCGCCGACCTCAGGCACCCGTGATGCATTCGTTGAACTTGCGATGCACGCAGGCTGCGAAGAACTCGGGCACGTCAAGAACGGCGGCTTTGACGGCGATTGGGTCGAAGAGAATTGTTCGCGCATGCGCACCGACGGACCTTTCGTGGAAGCGGGCGAGAACGACAACCTGATCGTGCAGCGCCTTGAAGCCGACCCGAATGCTGTGGGAATCTTCGGATACTCGTTCCTCTTCGAAAATCTCGACCGGCTCAAAGCGGTGTTGATCGAAGGCGTGGAGCCGGACTCCAGCACGATCGCCGACAAGTCCTATCCGGTATCGCGCCCGCTCTTCTTCTACGTCAAGAACGCGCACCGTGGCGTCATCCCAAACCTCAACGAGTTCCTTGAAGAGTACATGTCGAACGACGCGCTCGAGCAGGGAGGCTATCTCTCCGAACGCGGACTGGTGTCGCTGGCTGACGATCTCCTGACGAAGCTGCAGGACGCGGTTCTGAACGGGACGAACATGGAGCCCAAGTCGTAAGGCGCAGGCTCACGGGAAATCAGGGGCTGTCCGACAGTAGCGTTGGGCAGCCCGCCATTTTGAGCTTGAGGGGCAGATGACAACCTTCGCTTTCGTGGCGCTTCTTTGCGTCAGCATCCTTGGCTATTCGCTGAACAGGCGGGCCGCGACGAGGTTGCGGGCGAACGGAACAAGGCTGCACTCCGTTCCGGCTTACCACGGGCTCCACTCCCTTCTTTCCACGATGGTGCCCGTTGTCACCCTCATCGTGATTTGGCTCATGCTTCAGGGACCGCTGATTGATCGCTTCACGATGTCGGGCCTGCCGGCAGGCAGTCTCGACGGCCTCGATACTGGTGGCCGGCAGCTCATCCTCGCAGAGATAAAGTCCATCTCGCGCGGGCGGATCTTTGGCGATCCGGAGGCCTGGAAAGTCGACGCAGCAGATCGATACGTCCGGATGCATGCCATTTCGGGCTGGGTGCTGCTTGGGACGGTGATTGTCGCTTCGATCGGGATCGTGGGAGTCTCCCGTGCCCGCGTCGCTGCCGAATTCCGTGCGCGGCACGGAGTCGAGCGCATCACGTCCGGCCTCATGCTCTTCTGCTCGACCATCGCGATTTTCACGACACTCGGCATCATTGCCGCCCTCCTCTTCGAATCGGTTCGGTTCTTCGAGCGGGTGTCGATCACGGAGTTCTTCCTTGGCCTGAACTGGGAGCCGCAAATTCCGCTGCGCGAGGACCAGATCGCAGCCGAAGGGGCATTCGGCTGGATCCCGGTCTTCCTCGGCACGCTGGTCATCACCGTCGTGGCGCTGTGCCTTGCCGTTCCGGTCGGCCTCTTGTCGGCGATCTATCTCAACGAGTTTGCGCCTTCCCGCCTTCGTGCCGTCGCAAAGCCGGTGCTGGAGATCCTCGCTGGCGTGCCGACCGTCGTCTACGGCTTCTTCGCCATCCTCGTGGTTGCGCCGGCGATACGCAGTTTCGGCGCCACGCTGGGGATCCCTGTATCGCCGAATGCGGCACTTGCAGCTGGAGGCGTAATGGGCATCATGCTCATTCCGTTCATCTCGTCATTTTCCGACGATGCGCTTTCGGCGGTGCCGAAGTCCTTGCGCGACGGAGCGCTTGCCCTCGGCGCCACCCGGGCGGAAACCGTACTGAACGTGCTCTTCCCTGCGGCGATTCCCGGAATCGTCGGCGGGATTCTCCTCGCGATCAGCCGCGCGATCGGAGAGACCATGATCGTTGTCATGGCAGCAGGCCTGATTGCGTCGATCACGATCAACCCGCTGGACAGCGTGACGACGGTCACGGTTCAGATCGTGACGCTTCTGATTGGCGACACGTCATTCGACAACCCCAAGACGCTGGCCGCTTTCGCTCTTGGCATGATGCTCTTCATCGTGACCCTCGTCATTAACGTCTTCGCCCTGCGCATCGTGCGCAAGTACCGCGAAGCCTACGAATGAGGCCTCCACATGGCTGATGTGACCGCAGGAACCGACCCGGGCCCGAAGACGGGATCAACCGCAGATCTCGTTCGTGCAAGCCTCGCGCGTCGGAACAGGAAGCAGACTGTCCTGCAAGTGCTGGGGCTCGGAGCAATCAGCTTCGCGTTTCTCATGCTTTTCATTCTCATCGCGTCGCTGGTCTCGTCCGGATATCA
>VXPN01000424.1 GCA_009839535.1 Boseongicola sp. SB0662_bin_57
GCAACGTTGGTCAGCGGGCCGATGGGAACGAGCGTTACCGTTCCGGCTGGCTCCTTGCGCAACGTGTCGACGATGAAGTCGACGGCATGGCCTTTCTGGAGCGGCATTTCCGGATCCGGAAGCGTTGGGCCGTCAAGTCCGGTCTTTCCATGGACATGTTCCGCCGTGACCAGTGGCCTTGAAAGCGGCCTGTCCGAGCCTGCAAAGACGGGAATGTCGGCGTGACCGGCGAGTTCGCAGACGATCCGTGCGTTTCTTTGCGTGAGCGGGAGCGGGACATTGCCCGCAACGGCGGTGACTCCCAGCACTTCGAGCTCTTCCGGCGAAGCGAGGGCCAGCAGGATGGCCACCGCGTCGTCCTGGCCGGGATCGGTGTCGATGATGATCTTGCGCCGCGCCATTGCTCTTTCCGGAAGAAAGCTTGAACACGTTGCGGCCACGGTGTCCACCCGCCCCTGCGCTCCTGACGAAAGGCAGGGGCGGGTCCGTGCCCGTGCACGGCTGTCGCCCTGGGGCGTTGTTCAGCCGTCGTAGTCAACCACCTCGGTGATGCGCAGCGCTTCGTCCCTGAAGTTGGCGATCGTCTGGAGATTCGCGTCATCGGCATTGAACTTGCCAAACGCTTCAACCACCGCGAGTGCCGAAACATTCGGGTTCACGGGGTATTCGCTGTTGATTTCGGCATAGAGCCTCTGGCCTTCCTCCGATGCCAGAAACTCGACCAGCTGGATGGCGGCTTCCCGGTTCGGCGCTGCCTTGGTGAGCGCGACACCCGAGACGTTCACATGCGTTCCACCGCTTTCGAATGTCGGGAAGACGATGCGGACACTGTCGGCCCAGGCCTTCTGCTCATCGTTCTTCATCATGAGGGCCATGTAGTAGGTGTTGCCAATCGAGATGTCGCATTCCCCGGCCCAGATCGCCTTGACCTGCGCGCGGTCGTTGCCTTGCGGCTTCCGGGCCAGGTTGGCCTTGACACCCGCGAGCCAGTCTCGGGCGTATTCCACGCCGTGCTGCTCTATCATGCCCGCGGTGAGCGCCAGCATGTAGACGTGTGTGCCGGAACGCGTGCAGATCCTGCCTTTCCACCTGGGATCAGCCAGGTCTTCGTAAGTCGTCACTTGGCCATCCGCGACGCGATCCCTTGAGGCGTACACGATGCGTGCACGAGTCGTGAGCGCCGTCCACTCGCCGTCCGGGTCACGGTACTGTTCCGGCACGTTGGCCTTGATGGTGTCGGTCACGAGCGGGTCGAGCACGCCGGCGGACTTGAGCGCGTCAAGCCGGCCAATGTCGACCGTGAAGGCCAGGTCGGCCGGGGAGCGGGCGCCTTCCGCCTTCAGGCGTTCGGCCATGCCCTTGTTCAGGAACGCGACATTGACGGTGATGCCTGTCCTCTCGGTGAAGACGTCGAAGAGCGGCTGAATCAGTTCAGGCTGCCGATAGGAGTACACGTTGACCTGATCTGCAAATGCCGGTGCAACCGTGGTCAGGGCCGCTGCGGCGAGGACTGTCATGCGCATGGCGAAGTTCCTTTCATTTGATTCGCATGGCGCAAATACTTGAGTATTTTACTAAGATCAATAGTATACTTTTTTAGTCGGATTAAATTTGCATCTGCTGGCGCGTTGACCGGAAGCTCGCGATGCAGCGCAGCGGCAGGGTCTTGAGGTCTGGTGAGCGCAGACTGGCTTCGGTGGCCGTCCTGCGACCGGACCGAAGGGCGCGGCAGGTCAGGTGCCGTGCCCAGGTCGCGTTGGCTGCGCCTTCTCATCCAGCTTGATTGCCTCCCAGAGGCTGTCCATTTCGGCAAGCGTGGCTTCGGCGGGGAGTCTGCCGGTCGCGGCCAGCCGGTCCTCGACAGATGCAAACCGGCGTTCCACCTTGGCGTTGGCGTGCCGTAGAGCGGCTTCAGGATCAATGCCCCAGTGCCGAGCAAGATTGACCAGCGAAAACAGAAGGTCGCCGAACTCTTCGTCGATGCCGTCATTTGTGACGCTGAATGCCTCGTTCAACTCCGTAATCTCTTCCGCGATCTTGTCCAGAACCGGACGGGAATCTTTCCAGTCAAAGCCGACGGCCGCCAGGCGCCTTTGCAGCTTCATGGCTCTGAGCAGGGCCGGGAGCCCGAGCGCGATGCCGTCGAGGGTCCGTGTCTCGCCCAATGCCGTGCGCTCCGCCGCCTTGGCGGCTTCCCAGTCCCGGGACTGTTCGCTCGCAGACTTGTCGCGACTGTCGGAGCCAAAGACGTGCGGATGACGGGCAATCATCTTGGCGCAGATTCTCCGCGTTACGCTGGCGAGGTCGAAGTGCCCTTCCTCACCGCCCATCTGGCAGTGATAGACGACCTGCAGAAGCAGATCGCCCAGTTCGCCTTCCAGGTCATCCCAGGATTCGCGCTCGATGGCATCGGCAACCTCGTAGGCTTCCTCGATCGTGTAGGGCGCAATCGAGGCGAAATCCTGCTCGATGTCCCAAGGGCAGCCGGTCTCGGAATCGCGGAGGCGGCGCATGACTTCGATCAGCTTC
>VXPN01000234.1 GCA_009839535.1 Boseongicola sp. SB0662_bin_57
CCGCCATCGACAAGGATGTAGTTGTCGCTCCGTGCCTTGGCCGCCTCGATCGCGCTGACGAGACGTGCCGAGCCACCGAAGCACTTGCCCTCTTCGTTGTCTTCCGGACCGCAGCCCGAATCAAAGCGGCTGATCGGTTCGAAGCGCGCGTGAAAATCGTTCGTGTGAAGCACCGTCAGCCTGTAGTCCGCTGAGGCCATGCCGCCCGCAAGCGCGAGAAGCGCCGCGGCGCAGAAGACTCTTGTGTTCATGGTTGCCGTCCTTCCGTTGGTTGCCAACGGCACAGTGGTCAAGGGCGTCGACAGAGTCAAAGCCGATTTGCCGGAGCGGGCGATCTTGCGCCACTGGCGCCAAACGCAGGCCTTCTTGGAGAAGCGTGGCCGACAGGCAGCAGTTCCCGCATCTCCATCGCGCGTCGCGGTTCCTGGACATGCTCGGGCACGCGCCGCTGTCCTTGGTCTGCGTTGTACATGTCCTGCCCGAGGAAATTGCCGGGTTCGTTGATCCGGCATTACCGCAGTTCGACGCAGTCAAGCATCACGGCCGCGAGCCGCGACTCTCTGGTCGAGAGGCCGGTCATCGTGCATCCGCGCAACTTCGCCACGTGCCAGGGCGGCCATGACCTGGCAGGGTGCGGGCTCACCCGTGCCGAGGCGCATGCACGCCGCGGAGCGGAGGTCGGCGGCAGTTCGCAGCACGGGTGCGCGCCAACGGTCCGCGAGGATCCGGCAAGTTGGCGGCGGCGGTTAGCGCTGGTGCGTCATGCTCGGGGCAGCTAAAGACCTGCCCATGACCGAAACGCCAGTTCCAAAGGCCGGCATCGACCGGATTGCGCTCTATCAGGGTGGAGAAAGCCGCCTTGGCGGACGCAACGACGTCTTGAAGCTGTCGTCGAACGAAAACCCGTTCGGGGCGCCAGAAGCGGCACGGGCCGCATGGTCCGACGTATCCGGCGAACTGCATCGCTATCCGTCCGCTGACCATGCTGGCCTGCGCCACGCGATAGCCGAGGTTCACGACCTGAATCCGGATCGAATCATCTGCGGCGCCGGATCTGACGAAGTGATTTCCTTTCTTTGCCAGGCCTACGGCGGAGAAGGCGCGGAAGTGATTCACACCAAGCACGGGTTCTCGATGTACCGGATTTCGGCCATGGCGTCTGGCGCTGTGCCCGTCGAAGTGCCCGAAGTGGAACGTCGGGTGGCCGTTGACTGCATCCTGGATGGAGTTACGGACCGCACGCGGCTTGTCTTCGTGGCAAACCCTGCGAATCCCACAGGCACCATGATTGACGCGAGCGAGGTCGGCCGGCTTGCCGAAGCCTTGCCGAGTCACGTGCTCCTGGTTCTGGACGGTGCCTACGCCGAATATGTCGAGGGCTTCGACGGGGGAGCCGCGCTGGTCGAGGCGCGGGAAAATGTCGTGATGACCAGAACGTTTTCCAAGATCTATGGACTGGGCGGTCTCCGAGTCGGCTGGGGCTATGGCCCCGAGCACGTCATCGACAATCTCAACCGAGTGCGAGGGCCCTTCAATCTCTCGACGGTTCAGCTCGCGGTCGCCGAGGCTGCAGCGCGCGACCGGAATTGGGTATGGCGTTGCTTGAGGGAGAATGCCGCCTGCCGCGAACGGCTGTCCCGTTCACTTGCCGAGATGGGTGTCCTCTCGGACCCGTCAAGCGCCAATTTCATCCTGGCCCGTTTCCGGGACGAGGACGAGGCGAATTCCTGTGATGCGGCATTCCGCGAAGATGGCATTCTTGTCCGAAGGGTCCGAGGCTACAAGCTGCCCGACTGTCTCCGGATCACCGTTGGCAGCGAGAACGATTGCCGACGCGTCGTCGGGAGCGTTCGACGTTTCAGGGAGGTTCAGACATGAAGGAGGCCTACGGTCGCGTTGCATTGCTCGGTCTCGGACTCGTTGCGTCTTCCATGGCTCACGCCATCCGGCGTGCCGGGCTTGCGGGCGAAATTGTCGGCACGGCGAAGTCAGGGGAGAGCCGCGAAATAACACGCGAACTCGGATTCTGTGACATTGTGACCGACACCTTGGCGGACGCGGTGGAAGGCGCCGACCTGGTCGTTCTTGCCATGCCCGTTGGCGTGATGGGGGCCGTGGCGTGCGAGATCGGACCTCATCTGAAGCCCGGAGCCACCCTCACGGATGTCGGTTCCGTCAAGCGGGCCGTGATCGAAGCCGTGACGCCACATGTGCCTGAAGGGGTTCACTTCATTCCCGGTCACCCATTGGCCGGAACCGAGCATTCAGGGCCGCGCTCCGGCTTTGCGGAGCTCTTCGAGAATCGCTGGTGCATCCTTTTGCCCGCCTCGGGCACTGACCCGGACGCGCTTGCTCGATTGAAGGAATTCTGGCGAGGCATGGGCGCAAATGTCGAGGAGATGGATGTCGACCATCACGACCTCGTGCTGGCGGTCACGAGCCACTGCCCGCATCTCATCGCCTACACGATGGTCGGAGTGGCCGATGACCTTCGAAGAGTGACGGACAG
>VXPN01000252.1 GCA_009839535.1 Boseongicola sp. SB0662_bin_57
AAGCGGACACGGTCACGAACTGGAACATGATTCCCGAGTATGCGGACGCGCTTGTAAAGGCCATGGGCCCGGACGGGCCTGCGCGACTTGAAAGAGATCTCGAAGCCAACATTGAAGCGTTGAACTCCTTGGCCGAGAGGCTCTACATCAACTGGCTTCAAGCCGCAGCCCAGGCCTAGCGAGCCGCCCCAGAAATGACGTTCCAGCTTGCCCGCCCGTCGCTGTGCCGCGATCTCCATCCACATCGAGCAACGGGCGGGCGAGAAAGCCGCGTCAGCAGTCCGTGCCGCGCCTGCAGATGCCAGACTGGGCGACGTGCAATGAAACAGGAAGTGCGCATGGCCTTCCCAATGGACGGAATTTCCATCGGATTTGGCATTCGCGCGATGGACCTGTCAACGATGGCCGCTGATCGCTTCGTCCTTGTTGCGGAGCACATCCAGTCCGCTCGGGTCATTTTCCAGCAAAAGGAGCGCACTGGTGATGGCGCTGCTCACGAGAACGTCGCCGCTTTCGTACTTTTGAAAGGCGTTCGGCCCGCCGCCGATAAGCCGTCCCGCGTCCTTCTGCGTAAGACCGAGACTCTTGCGGATACGCTTGACGCCCTGGGGGTCAAGGCGACCCTCAACCCGTGCCTTGAGGGCGGTAAGCGCCCTATCGGAGATCTTCATGTCGGATCCGCTGTGGATGCTCTCCCCGCTTGCGTCACAGTACCAGCCGGGCATGCTTACAGTGGTGGACTTGCCCTTGTAAGTGATCGTCATCGGGCGTGTGTCGCGATGCATCGGTGCTCCGGTTTCCGGGCAGACAGGCTTAACCATTGTCGTTCTCCTTGAAGGACAGTAGAAGGAACCCATTCGCGGCATCAGCCGTGAATTTCACGTAGAGCGACCTTGCTTCCGAAGGGACATGGTATACGTCCTGCCAGACACGATGATCAGCGTAGGACGTCATGGACTTCTGAAAATCGCGCCTGTCCATGGACTGGATGACGTCGACAATCCTCTGACTGTCGAATCCCAATTCGGCGGCAGTGCGAATTGCCGAACCCGTTGCCATAAGGTCCTGCGGCGCGCTGAATGCTGATTTGATGGCATCAAGGTCATGGGTCGGCTTTCGCTTTTCCGTCATTGCTTTGCTGTTCTGCCTGAATTTCTTGCCATGAAATTCTCCGATTCAACGTGAAGGCCATCTGGGCTTTGTGACTTGGCTACCGTTCTGGGCTGGCCGGCTGGACAAGACGGTTCATTCTGAATCAGGCAGGGAACATGAAGGCCCTTCGGTTCCAATGTTCATAATACACCACTATGGTAGTTTGCCAAGCGGAAACTGGGCGAATCCATCAGGCCGCAAGTTCTTCGTTGAGAACGCCGCCCAACCCGACGGGAAGACGCAGTCACACGAGGTTGTGCCCAAGATCGCCGTCTCAAGGTGAATGTTCGTTTGGGAAGGGTTGGGTACTGAAAGGACCAGAAAGCTGCATTGAATTTCCATGACCGTGCGAACTGGGGACTCTGTCCGGCAGATCGGAAATGTGGTGAAGCAGACCTGCCGACCCGTTGCTCGATGCGGATGGGCGTCGCAGAACGTGGCGGGCTGGCAAGCTGGACCACCGTTTCTGCGATGGCCCTACATCAGGTTTCGGCGGCGCGCGTAAGGGAGAGGCGTGCGGTTTCCAGGTGCTCCTTCATTTTCGCTGCGGCGCGTTCCGGTTCGCGCGAGCGCAGCGCATTCAGGATGTCGCGGTGCTGGACGTTGTACTGGTCAATCATGGCAGCATTGAGCGTCAGTTGCCGCATCCGCGTCCACTCGTCGAGTGAACGCACGGTGTTGATCTGCTCGATCAGCCAGATGAGCAGGTTGCTGCGGGTGGTCGAGGCCAGGGCCTTGTGAAACGCGGTGTCGGCCTCTGCAAACGCCGTCGGGTCGGCCGTCGCGCTCTCCATGCGCCGACATAGATGGTCCATGGCGTCGAAGTCCTCCCGCTTGCCGTGAAGGACGCAGAGCCGGCAGATATGCGGCTCAAGCGCGAAGCGAGCGTCAATCAGCTCGAGCGGCGCCGCCTCCTCCACAGCCTTCGGGATCGATTGGTCGCCAAGACCGGTCACGTATGCGCCGCTGCCGGGCCGGATTTCAAGGAGGCCCTCCCTCTCAAGCTGCTGCAGCGCGTCGCGGAGCGTGTTTCGTGCAACCCCGAACGACTCTGCAAGCTGGCGCGATGCCGGCAGGCGATCATGTCGCCGATAGGTTCCGTCCGTGATCGAACGCCGAATCGCCACGGCGACGTTTGAAGAATTGCGCCAAGCCATTTGGGCCACCTTATGATCCAATACTATTCCAAAAGTAGCAGATTCTGCGTCAAATGCAACAGATTGGATCAAAAAGGGGTTGATTTTGGAATGCGGTCGCGCAATGTGCGATTCAGAAGTTCGATCTGCGAGACGGGAGTAACCTGCATGTCTGTACCGAGTCACGTCGACTACGTGATCATTGGAGCGGGGATC
>VXPN01000110.1 GCA_009839535.1 Boseongicola sp. SB0662_bin_57
ATCGCCCTTGGGGTCGACGCGCTGCCTCGCCTCGTGAAGGGCCCGACCATATTCTTCTCGCTTCTGCCAATGATCGTGACCCCGCTCATCGGATCGCTGATCCTGTTCTGGATGGTGGATGCCGACGGCATCCTGGGAGCGACGCTGCAAAGAATCTTCGATGACGACCAGCTGTCGCTGAAGGCGTCCCATTCGCTGACATGGATCATGCTGATCGTCTACGGCATCTGGCATTCGGCGCCGTTCAGCTTCATCGTGTTCTACGCCGGCCTGCAGACCGTCCCGCAGGACACGCTGGAAGCCGCGCAGATCGACGGTGCATCGAGATGGCAGCGCGTGCGCTACGTGGTCGTGCCCTACATGGCGCCGCTCGTCATTTTCATCACGCTGATGCAGTTGATGGACAACTTCCGGGTCCTGGAGCCGATCGTGGGCTTCTCGGCGTCGGCCAAGGCGACGTCGCTTTCGTGGATCATCATGAACGACCTGCGCGGCGGGGACATAAAGCTGTTCGGCAGCGCCGCGGCAACGTCGCTCCTGACAATCATTGGCGTCGTCATCCTGCTGACGCCGGTGCTGGTCCGCACATGGCGCGACTTCGGCAGAAAGGGGGCTTGACATGGCCTCCGTAGCGCAACGGCGACCTGCCGGCCTCGTCTTCTTCTCCACCGCCTTCGTCGTCTTCTGGCTGATGATCGCCACGGGCCCCTTCATCTGGACGGTCTGGGGCTCGTTCAAGGTGCAGGGCGACTTCTTCTCCAAGACGGATTGGCGCTACGCGCTCTACGGCGTCCGCACGATCGTCGAAACCGGAGACGCCTTCACCGGCAACGGGTACCTTGGCGCATGGATCCAGGAGGAATTCTGGAGAAACGCGCTCAACACCGTGATCGTCGTCACGTTCACGGTCATCATCTCGCTGTCCATGGGCACGCTCGGCGGCTACGCCCTTGCACGGTCGGGTTTCCGTTACGCGTTCTGGCTGCTGATGGCGGCGCTGGTCTTCCGTGCGATGCCGCACATCACGCTGGTCTCCGGCTACCTTCTCCCGTTCTTCGAGTGGAATCTCTGGGGACATCTGCCGACCACGATCGTCGTGCTCGTCGCCATAAACCAGCCCTTCACGCTCTGGATGCTGCATTCATTCTTCCTGAACATCCCGAAGGACATGGACGAAAGCGCAATGGTCGATGGCTGCACGCGGCTCCAGGCGTTTCGCCATATCATCATCCCCGTGATGTGGCCCGGAGTCATCACCACGGGCCTCTTCAGCTTCCTTCTGGCCTACAACGACTTCGCCGTGACCTCGATGCTGCTCAGCCAGGAGAACCAGACGATGGTGCCCAAGATCGACAGCTTCCTCGGCACGGTGCGCCAGCAAGGCCAGGTCATGTTCGCCGTCGCTGCCGTGGTTTCGGCCATGGTGCCGCTGTTCTTCCTCGTGCTGTTCTTCCAGCGCCAGATCGTCAGCGGCCTGACCACCGGCGCCGTGAAGGGATAGGGAAATGTCGCGCGACCATCATCCGGCGAAGCCGCTCGCACGTCGTCACATGCCTGCGGGCTTCGACGTCTCCATCGAGAGATACACCAACGGCCGGAGCGTGCGGATTCCGGACGACTACGGGCCGGCCCAGGACATGCGCGGCTTTGACGGCTACCGCAACGTCATCGACTACATCGTGCGAATCACCCACAGGATCTGGGAAAGCGCCGATCATGCCGGCGCGCCACGGGACGTGGAATACATCGACGCCTGCTACGCGCCGAATTCAAAGGTCTACGACGACTACGGACTGCAGCGGGGCAGCCGGAAGATCATCGGCGACACGCACCACACGACCGGCGCCTTCCCCGACATCGTTCTCGATGCGGAAGAGGTGATCTGGGCCGGCGACGACACGGTGGGATTCCACACCTCCCACCTGACTCGCATCACGGGAACCAACACCAGCCCAAGCCGCTACGGACCGGCAACGGGAGCTCGGGTCAGCTTCCTGGTCATCGCCAACTGCGTGGCGCTCGAGAACGACATCTTCCTGGAGCACGTGCTGTACAACACGTCGGCAATGCTCAAGCAGCTTGGCCTCGATCTCTGGCAGGAGGCCGCGCGACTTGCAGCCGACCCGCCTCCCGGCTGGCCTCGGGACCAGCTGGTCTGGGACGAACTGCGACGTGCCGCCGCACCCGCCCGACCCTTGTCGCAGGCCGAGCCGGTCGACGGTTTCGACCCCGACGCCTTCGCGCGATCGATCCACGACAGCATATGGAACGGCGACGGTGCGGCGATCGGCGAGCACTACGACGCCGACATGCGCTTTGAAGGCACGACCGATCGTGAATTTGCCGGCAGTGACGCCTATCGCGCCTACGTAGACGAGTTGCGTGCCGCCTTTCCGGACCTCGCGCTGCAGACCGACGAAACCTACTGGATGGGGAACGACACCGATGGCTGGCTGGTCTCCACCAGGTGGAGCGCGGACGGCACGCATTCCGGCGGCACGA